>JASFPU010000368.1:0-4138 GCA_050115855.1 Holophagae bacterium | reverse complement strand
CCGCCGCCGAACTCGGGATGACGTGTCGTTCGGATCACCCGGCGATTGTGAAAAGCGCCGGACCGGGTGTCAAGTTTTTCTCCACCAGCGCGAGCTCACCGTCAGGTTCGACGACGACCGCCAGGCCGCTCTCCAGCCAGGCCGGAAGGACCACCGCCGCCCGCTCGTCCCACCGGTACCACCATGAGGTGTGGAAGTGACCCCAGAGAAGCACGTCGACGCCCTCCGACCAGGCCCGCTCGGCGGCGTGGCGGAGACACGGGAGGGGTTTTCGGTACCTGAACTTCCGGTTCGTTTCCGCCAACCGCGCCTCCATGCCGCGGACGATGGCGTTGGCCAGCGACCGCGGCAGCAGATGGGCCCAGACCCGCGCCGGGAGGGACTTCGAGATCGACGACCAGAAGCGGTATTGCAGATCGCGACGGTTCACCTTGTCGCCGTGGACCAGCCGAAAATGCCGGCGGCCGGCGACGAAATCACGGCTCGTGTCCGACCAGTCGAGCTCGCTCCTCAGATCGGCGGCGTCGAGGAAGAAGTCGCGATTGCCCTCGATGACACCGATCCGCACGCCCGCGGTTCGCAGCCGGCGCCACGCGGACATGACCTCGATCACACCGGGCGTCCAGAACTTCGACATCCCGATCAGGTATTGAAAAGCATCTCCGAGGTAGATGATCTCCGTCACACCCCGCTGACCGGCGCCGAGTACCATCGAAGTCATGTCGGCCGCGTCGCCCGCGCGTTGGCCGACATGTGCATCGGCGATGATCAACCGCTTCATCGCCGACATACTACCCCAGGGCCGCGAGCGGCCGTGCGATATAATCATTGGTCACTTCAAGCGGCTGTTCCTTGGATGCGGGCGCGTCGTGGCGGCCGCTGTCACGCCCGGAATGGTCGGAGGACACCGCGCCGTTTCGAGGGACGGGAGAGAGATGCACGCCCTGGTTCGGCAACTTGCAACCGGTTTCGGACTGCTTACCCTGCTTTTCGCGGGGCCGTCCGACGGTGCTTCGTTCGCGCCCGAGCTTGCAGCCGGCATCGAGGCCGGCGTGGCGCAGCGAGTCATCGTCCACGTCCGCGACGTTCCGGGTACGAAGACGGTGCTCGGCCCGGTCGCCGGTCCGGCCGATGACCGCCGCCTCGACGCGGTTCGCGACGCGATCCGGGCCGCGGAAGCACAGCTCGGAACCGAGCTCGGCGCCGACGGGATGACCATCCAACGTCGATTCCTTCTGCAGCCCGCGTTCGTCGCGGAGGTCTCGCCGGACGCCCTGCAACGGCTCGTCGAGCAGCCGCTGGTGACCGCGGTCGAACCGGATCGGTCGTGGCGGCCGCTCACGCTCGAGGGGCTTCAGGTCATCAGTGCCGACGTCCTGCACGGGCTCGGCATCTCAGGCGAGGGCACGGCGATCGCGGTGATCGACTCGGGGATTGACTACCTGCACCCAACGCTCGGCGGCGGTCAGATTCCGAACGCCAAGGTCATCCACGGCCTCGACATCGGCGACGATGACGACGATCCGATGGACTGCAGCGGGCACGGCACCGCCGTGGCTTCGGTCGCGGCGGGCTCGTCGCACCAGTGGAGCCCGAATCGACGGTTCGCCGGCGGCGTCGCTCCGGCGGCCCAAATTCTCGCCTACAAAGTCACGTCGGATGACAACTGCGATGTTGCGCTGACGAGCTCGGTCGTGGCGGCGATCGAGGACGCCGTGCTCCACCGCGACGGCGATGGTTACCGGCTCGCGGCGATCAACGTCTCACTCGGCGGCGGTGCGTATTCTGGGCCCTGCGATGCCGACAACCCCGCCTATTCACACGCGGTTGGGCTCGCGACCGAGGCCGGCGTCGTCGTTGTCGCCTCCGCCGGCAACAGCGGTGAGACGAACGCCCTCAGCGTGCCGGGATGTCTCAACGACGTCGTGGCGGTCGGGTCGGTGTGGGACACCGATCCCGGTTGGGTCGGCTACAGCTTCTGCCTCGATCCCGAGTGCACGTCGTACTGCGACGACAGCTTTCGGTGGCAGCGGGCCGTCACCTGCTACTCCAACTCGAGCGAGTACCTGGATCTCCTGGCACCGTCGGAGTATCTCCGCGCCGCGGCCCGCGGCGCGGTCATGGTCGATTTCGGTGGCACCTCCGGTGCGGCGGCCTACGTCTCGGGTGCCGTGGCACTGCTGGCGCAGGCGATTCCGGGGCTGACGCCGGGCACGGCGCGCCACCTCCTGCTGGCGACCGGCGATCCGGTCATGGACGACAAGAACGGCCTGATCCGCCCGGTGGTCGACCTCGCGGCCGCGGTCGACGGCGCCGATCGAGTGTTCGCCGCGCGCGACCACGCGGTGCCGATCGGTCCGAGGTCGGCCTCCCCCACCGTATCCGCGATGGATGTCGCCTGGGTCGGGTCGATCGGCAGCGTCGCCGTCACCGTCGACCTCGTGCATCCGGACCCGTCGCAGCTCCGTGTGTCGCTGTCCGCTCCCGATGGCACCACGGCGGTCCTCCACGACGGCGCTCGTGCGCCGGAATCCGCACTCGACGGCGGGATCGCGGCGACCTACCCCGACGATCGCCAGCCGGTGGACAGCCTCGGCCGGTTCGCCGGACGACCGGCTTCCGGCGTGTGGGCGCTCACCATCGAGAACGACCGCAGCGCCTCGGCGCCCGGTGGGGCGCCGGTCCTGCTCGGTTGGTCGCTTGCGTTTGAAGCTCCGGATCTGCCGGATCCCGATGCGACGACGCTCGTTTTCCCGGTGGTGGCCCATGCGGACGGCGTCCACGGCACCAGCTGGCGCTCGGATGTTCGCCTGTTCAATGCCGAGCCCGACCACGACGCCGAGGTCCGGCTGTTTCTGACCGAGGCCATCAGCGAGGGCCTGTCCGGCGTCCGCCAGACCGACGTGGTCGTGCCGCACGGCTCCATCGTCGCGCTCGATGACGTCGTCAGTCGACGCTTTGGGCTCGGCGGCGGGCAGGGAGCGCTGGTGGTCGAGGACCCGACCGGCGCGGTGACCCACGGGACCTCCCGGACCTACACGCAGTCCGAGGTTGGCACCTATGGCCAGTTCGTTCCTCCCGTACTGTACGGAGCGTCGTCGACCGGCGCCGGCGAATCCCCGGTCGTCGTGCTGCCGATTGTCGGGCACGACTACCGGGTCAACCTCGGCATCACCGAGGTCACCGGAGCACCGGCGACGGTCGCAGTCACGCTGATCGACGCCGGCAACGGCGGAACGCTCGGTCCGTCCACGTTCCACGGCGTCACGAGCCACGGCAACCTGCAGCTCAACGGCATCCTCGCCGCCGGTCAGGGGGCGGGCGCAATCCACGCCTACGCCGAGGTCACCGTCGTCCAGGGAGACGGGCGGGTCGTCGCCTACGCCTCGATCGTCGACAACCGAACCGGCGACGCGGTCTTCATCGGCGGGTCCAAACGGACCGTGACGTCGTCGTTGTTGATCCCGGCGGTGGCGCGGACGCGGGGTCACGCCGGAACCACCTGGCAAAGCGATGTCCGGGTCCTCAACCACGGCAGCTTCACGGTCCACGTCGACGCCGAGCTGCGCTTCCAGGGCGCCTTCGGGCTGCCGCCCGTGGTCGCGACCTTGGAGCTCCAGCCGGGCGAGGCGGCGACGCTCGACGACATCGTCGGCGACCTGTTCGGATTCGACGAGGTCGTTGCGTCGCTGCGTCTCGTGCCACGCGAGGGTCCGGCCGCCCTGTGCGCCACGTCGCGCACCGCGAACTACAGCTCGTCGGGCACGTACGGCCAGTACATCCCCGCCTTGGCTGCGGGCGCCGGGCTCGACGACGTCGGCACGGTGCTCCACGTCAGCAAGACCGCCACCAGCCGGACGAACCTCGGGGTGCTGGAAACCAGCGGCGGTGATATCCGACTCGAGCTCCGCCTCGTCGACCGACTCGGGCGCCGCCTGGGTTCGCCGCTCTCGCTCAGTCTCGGTCCGTGGGATTCGGTCCAGCTCAACGACGTGTTCGCGGTGCTCGAAGCGCCCGCCGCCGATCCCGCCCGCGTCGAGGTGCAACGCCTGTCGGGCAGCGGCCGATTCTTCGCCTACGGGTCGGTTGTCGACGCCGACTCCGGCGATGCGACCTTCGTCCCGATCGTGCCGACGAC
>JASFPU010000367.1:0-4161 GCA_050115855.1 Holophagae bacterium | reverse complement strand
CCGCGGGCCCCGGTCGCGTTTGTCGACCGCTGCCGGCAGCGGGGTCTCGACACCCTGCTCGACGCGCCGGTCGCGGTCATCGGAGACGGCACCGCGGCCGCCGCCCGCGCCACGGGGCTCGAGCCCGCGCTCGTCGGACCGGGCACGGGCATCGGCCTCGCCGCAGATCTCAACGCCGCGCTGAACCAGCCGTCGACGCTGCTGTTCCCGTGCGGCGAGCACCGCCGCTCCGAGCTGCCCGACGCGCTCCAGGCCGCCGGCCACGACGTGGTCCCGGTCGTCGTCTACCGAATGGCCAAGACCCCGATCGAACAGCTGCCGACCATCCACCGGGCGCCCGCGGCCGTCGTCGTCACGTCGCCCCGCTCGGCTCGGTTGTACCTGGAGGCGATCGGTGGCCGGCCGCTGCCATGCCCCCACTGGGCACTCGGACCCACCACACGGGACGCCGCCGACGCGCTCGGCGTCGCGTGCTCGATTCCCGCCGAACCGACTCTCGAATCGCTTGCGGAGGACCTATGCCGGAACTGATCATTCGACCACGACGCCTGCGGACCTCGGCCGTCATGCGCGACCTGGTCGCGGAGGCACGGATCGACGCCGACATGCTCGTCCAGCCCCACTTCGTGGTGCCGGGCAGCGGCGTGTCCCACCCGATCGACGCCATGCCGGGCATCGACCACCAGTCGGTCGACCGGCTGGTCGACACTGTCGCCGCCGACCTCGATCTCGGCATCCGGAACGTGCTGCTGTTCGGAGTCCCCGACGAGTCGGACAAGAGCCCCGACGGGGCCGCCGCCTCGGCCCGCGGCAACCTGGTCGCGACCGCCGTCAGCGCGCTCAAGGACCACTTCGGCGGCGATCTGACCGTGATGACCGACGTCTGCCTGTGCGCCTACACCGATCACGGCCACTGCGGCCTGATCGCCGACGGCCGGATCGACAACGACGCCAGCCTGCCCCACCTGGCGGCCATGGCGCTGTCCCACGCCCGGGCCGGCGCCGACGTCGTCGCGCCGTCGGACATGATGGATGGCCGGGTCGCAGCGATCCGCGACGTGCTCGACGACGACGGGCGGGTCGACACCGCCATCATGTCCTACTCGGTCAAGTACGCGTCGGCCTACTACGGGCCGTTCCGCGAGGCGGCCCACTCGGCCCCGGCGTCCGGTGACCGCAAGAGCTACCAGATGGACACCCGCAACCGGCGCGAGGCCATGATCGAGGCCCAGCTCGACATCGAGGAGGGCGCTGACATCCTGATGGTCAAGCCGGCCCTCGCCTACCTCGACGTGGTGTCGGATCTCGCCGAGAGCTTCCCGGTGCCGCTCGCGGTCTACAACGTGTCCGGCGAGTACTCCATGGTCAAAGCCGCCGCCGAGCGCGGCTGGATCGACGAGCGCGCGATCGTGGTCGAAAACTGGCACGCGTTCCGCCGCGCCGGCGCCGACATCCTCATCACCTACCACGGACGCCAGGCGTTGTCGGAGGGTTGGCTGTGACCGCCGGACCGCGCTCCCGCGAGCTCTACAGCCGCGCCTGCGAGCTGATGCCGGCCGGCGTCAACTCGCCGGTCCGCGCCTTCCGCTCGGTCGGCGGCGAGCCGCTGTTCTACGCCGAGGCGTCGGGCTGCTGCTTCACCGACGCCGACGGCGCCCGGTACACCGACTTCGTCAACTCCTGGGGGCCGCTGATTCTCGGCCACGCCCACCCCGCGGTCGTCGAGGCGGTCAAACGCACAGCGAGCCGGGGCATGTCGTTCGGTGCGCCGTGCGCCGCGGAGGTCGAGCTCGCCGAGCTCGTCGTCGGCGCCGTGCCGTTCCTCGAGATGGTTCGATTCGTTTCGTCGGGCACAGAGGCCGTGATGTCGGCGGTCCGTCTGGCGCGCGGCGCCACCGGGCGCGATGCGATCGTCAAGTTCACCGGCTGCTACCACGGCCACGCCGACTACCTGCTGGTCGCCGCGGGTTCGGGTCTCGCGACCTTCGGCACGCCGTCGTCGGCCGGGGTCCCGGCGTCGTCGGCCGGCCACACCCTATTGCTGCCACTCGCCGACGAGGCCGCGTTCCGGGCGCTGATGGCCGAGCGCGGACCCGACATCGCCGCCGTGCTCATCGAGGGCGTGCCGGCGAACAACGGCCTGCTGCCGCAGTCGCAGGCCTTCGTCGACGCGCTGCGCGAGGAGTGCGACCGGCACGGCGCGATGCTGATCTTCGACGAGGTCATCACCGGTTTCCGGCTCGGACCTGACGGCGCCGCCGGCCACTACGGGATCACACCCGACCTGGTGACCTACGGCAAAGTGATCGGCGGTGGCATGCCGGTCGGTGCCTACGGCGGCCGGCGCGAGGTCATGGAGCGGCTCGCCCCGCTCGGCCCTGTCTACCAGGCCGGCACGCTGTCCGGCAACCCGGTGGCGATGGCTGCCGGCGTCGCCACGCTGCGCGAACTGCTCGCCGACGACGGCCGCGTGTGGCGGCGGCTCGACGAGCTCGGCGGCCGGCTCGAGACCGGGATTCAGGACATCTTCGACCGCCACAACACCGGCTGGTCGGTGGTCCGGCTCGGCTCGATCCTCTGGCTGTCGCTCCAAGACGGACCGCCACCGGTCACCGCCGAGTGCATTCAGGACAACGCCGCCGGGCGGTACGCGAAGCTCCACGCCGCGTTGCTCGAACGCGGCGTGTACCTGGCGCCGTCCGCCTACGAGGTGATGTTCGTCTCGGCGGCCATGGACGAGACCGTGATCGACGAGATCGTCGAGGCGTTCGATGGGGCGGTGGGAGAGGTAGCAGGGTGATGTCGGGAACGGGATCGGGAACGGGATCGGGATCGAGCCGGTTCCTGAAGGCGTGTCGAAAAGTCGAGGTCGACCGGCCGCCGGTGTGGATCATGCGCCAGGCGGGGCGCTACCTGCCCGAATACCGTGAGATCCGGACCCGGGCCGGGGACTTCCTGACCATGTGCCGGACGCCCGAGATCGCCGCCGAGGTCACGCTGCAGCCGATCCGCCGCTTCGGCTTCGACGCCGCCATCGTGTTCTCCGACATCCTGACGCCGCTCGTGCCGGCCGGGATCGAACTCACCTTCAACCCGGGCCCGCACATCGACAACCCGGTCCGCGAGCCCGCCGACCTCGATCGGCTCCGGTTCCCCGAGCCGTGGTCCGGCACCGAGTTTTTGTCCGAGACACTCGAGCGCGTCCGCAACGGGCTCGGACCCGAGACCGCGCTCATCGGGTTCAGCGGCGCGCCCTGGACCCTCGCCACCTACATGGTCGAGGGCGCCACCTCCAAGTCGTTCACCCGCGCCAAGGCCTTCGCCCACCACCACCCCGAGGTCTTCGACGAGTTCGTCGACCGGGTCGCCGACGCCATGGCCGCCTACCTGCGCAGCCAGGTCGAGCACGGCGCCCAGGCGGTGCAGGTCTTCGACTCGTGGCTCGGCGCGCTCGGCGCCGAGGACGCCCGCCGCTGGGCGCTGCGCCCCGCACGCCGGCTGCTCGACGCGATCTCCGGCCTCGGCGTGCCGCGGATCTACTTCGCCAACGGCGGCGCCCACCTGCTGCACGACATGCGCGACATGCCGTGCGAGGTCATCGGGCTCGACTGGCGCGCCGACCTCGCCATGGCGACCCGGGCGCTGCCCGCCCACGCGCTCCAGGGTAACCTCGATCCCGGCGTGCTGATGGGCCCCGACGACGAAATCCGCGACCGCACGCTGGCCATGCTCGCGCGAGCTCCGCGCCGCGGCTACATCGCCAACCTCGGCCACGGCATCACCCCGGACGTACCGGTACGCGCAGTCGCGACGTTCGTCGAGACGATTCAGCAGTACAGGTATGAGTGAGCGAAAGGCCACCACCCGTTGCGCGAAACCTCCTCGGGTGCGGCACGCGTTGAGGGCTGGATTCGATCCCGTTCCCGATCCCGTTCCCGATATGGCGTTTCGGGATCGGGAACGGGATCGGGAAAGGGATCGGGAACGATCGGGGGAGGTGTTCCGATGAGAGACGACCTCGACCTCTCCGGTCTCACACCTGCGCTGCTCGAGAAGTACGATCGCCCCGGTCCCCGTTACACGTCCTACCCGACCGCGCCCTACTTCAACGAGGCCTTCGACGAGGCCGCCTATCGGAGCCGCCTGACAGCCGCCGCGGGC
>JASFPU010000366.1:0-4180 GCA_050115855.1 Holophagae bacterium | reverse complement strand
GGGCCTGTCGGTCTTCGCCGCGCTGCTGGTGCTCGTCTTCATGAAGAACCTCAGGCGATACGGGGGTCGGACGGCTGCACCCTGATTCGGATCGACGGGTGCCCAGCCGAGTCGGAGATCAGCTCCGATCGGCGTCGAGCGGCCGGCTCTCGATGCGCGCGAAGGCCGCGCGCAGATCCTCCGGGACCGGCTCGGTGTGCTGTTCCGCGTAGTTGTAGTAAACCTGGGTGGTCCGTCCAGTGGCGACCGCTCTTCCGTCCGCGCGCGCGGTGATCAGGTACTCGAAGTCGAAGCTCTTGCCGCCGAGTCGCGACAACCGGATGCCCACCTCGAGCACCTCACCGGCGCGCACCGGCGACAGGTACCGGCAGTACAGATCGAGCAGGACGAAAGGGAAGGCCCTGTCGAGCTGCCGGTTGGCAACCTCTCCGGGCAGCGCCGTGCGGAAGTAGGCGACCCTCGCCTCCTCGAAATAGGTGGCGTAGTTGGCGTTGTTGACGTGACCCATGGCGTCGATGTCCACGAAGCGGACGTCGACTTCGCACGACACGGGAAACTCGGCGGCGGAAGAGAGCTCATCCCCGGGACTCATGCCGGTGATTCTCCAATGCCTCCCGCCGGCGGTCAATCCTCGACGTTGGCGGGTGGCACCGGTTGATCCGGAATAGCGCGCACGCAGCCGCGCTTTCCCGGCTCGAGGAGAAGCGACATGACCACGTCCGACACGTCCGACAACGCCGCCGCGTCCGGAACAACGAAGAGCCCCGAGGCCTTTCCGGTGCTGACCGAGGCCCAGATCGACCTGATCGCCGAGCACGGCGAACGCCGGCGGTTCACCGGCGACGACGACGTGTGGCGGCTCGGCGAACCCATGACCTCCTTCTTCGTCGTCGTCAGCGGTGCCGTCGAGGTGTTCCAGCTGACCGGAACGGGAGAGCGGCACCAGGTCGTCGTCCACGAGCCGGGTGAGTTCACGGGCGACATCGACCTGCTGTCGTCGAGCGTGACGGTGGTCGGAGCCCGCGCTGTCGGCGATACCGAGACCATCGAGGTCCCGGCCGAGCGTCTGCGCCGGCTCGTGGTCGAGAACTCGGACCTGTCGGACGTCATCCTGGCCGCCTTCCTGGCCCGTCGCCAGGAGCTGATCGCCACCGGTCGCGGGTCCCTGACCGTTGTCGGCTCCCGCTTCTCGCCTGACACTTTCAGGATCCGCGAGTTCCTCGAGCGCAACTCGCGACCGTTCGAGTGGATCGACGTGGAGAGCGACGATCGCGTCTCCGACCTGCTCGACGCCTTCGGAGTCGGCGTCGACGACACACCGATCGTCGTCGATTCCAACGGCGTCGTGTCGCACAACCCGTCGATCGACGAGATGGCCAGGTGCTTCGGCCTGTCCCGGGTCGACGATCGCGAGATCTACGACGTCGTCGTTGCCGGCGGCGGGCCCGCCGGCCTCGCCGCGGCCGTCTACGCCGCCTCCGAGGGCCTGAAGGTGCTGATCGTCGACGCCGTGGCCCCCGGCGGTCAGGCGAGCACCAGCTCGAAGATCGAGAACTACCTGGGCTTTCCCACCGGCATCTCCGGCCGGGAGCTCGCGCAGCGGGCTTACGTCCAGGCGACCAAGTTCGGCGCCGAGGTCGCGGCACCGCGCCGGGTCGAAGCCCTCGACGCCACCGGGCGTCCCTACGTCCTCGACATCGGCGACGGTCAGACCGTACGCGGACGGACGGTGGTGATCTCCACAGGTGCCAGATACCGGCGACTGCCGCTCGACAACGCCGGGCGCTACGAAGGCCGCGGCATCTACTTCGGCGCCACGATCATGGAAGCCCGAATGTGCAGCCGGGAGGACGTGGTCATCGTCGGTGGCGGGAACTCGGCCGGGCAGGCGGCGGTGTTCCTGAGTCGGCACGCGGGCCACGTCCACATCGCCATCCGGTCGGACTCGCTCGAGCACTCCATGTCCAAGTACCTCATCCACCGCATCGAGGCGTCGCCGAAGATCACCCTGCACCCACACACCGAGATCACCGCGCTTCACGGCGACGAGGTGCTCGAGGGCGTCGAGCTGACCGACACCCGCACCGGCGGGTCACGGGCCACGGACATCCGCCACGCTTTCATCTTCATCGGCGCCGACCCGAACACCGGCTGGTTGCCGCCCGAGATCGCCGTCGACTCCAAGGGCTTCATCCGCACCGGGCGGGACCTGGATCCCGACGAGCTCGATTCCGGGCTGTGGCCGATCCGGCGCCAGCCCTACCTCCTCGAGACCAGTGTGCCGGGAGTCTTCGCAGCGGGCGACGTCCGTTCGGGCTCCACCAAGCGCGTCGCCTCGGCGGTCGGCGAAGGCTCGATCTCGGTCAGCTTCATCCACCAGGTCCTGTCCGAGTAGTGGGTCAGTCTCCGAGTCCAGACAGGCGCCACCGATAAGACGATGTCGGCCCGATGGGTGGTCCCTATCCGTCCTCGCCGGCCGTCGCGGCCTCGTTGGCGTCGATCCGTTCGATCAGATCTTCGACATCGTCCTTGTGCACCGTAATGGTGAGCATCTTCAGCCGCACGTAGTCGTCGCGGTAGAAGTAGTACCCCTTGAACTGGCCGTGTCTCGACGACCGGTTGGAGTCCTTGATGAGGAACCAGTCGTGGCCGTCGAGCCGCATGTGGCCGACCAGGTGGATGCCGTGATCATCGGTGGTCGAGCCGTTGGCGAACCTCAGCTCGCGCGCGCTCTGATCGATGAGGTCGCCCGGGATGTCGAACGTCGGCACCACCGCCACGTCCTCGAAGCCGTTCAGTCCGGGCTCGGAGACGTCGCCGCCGATCGCCAGGCTATGGCCGGAGTCGATGACGCGGACGATCGTCTCGTACCAGACGTCGAGCGGTACGTTGAGGTAGCTCGCATCATGCCACCAGTTGTCCGGAACGGCATACTCGCCGCGGGTCCAGAACGGCACCGAGAGCGTCGACATCACACTGACGTAGTCGTCGGGATCGATCTTGCAAACGTCGGACAGGAACTCCGAAGGCGTCATCTGCGCTCCGTCCCACTCGATCGTCTCGGGCGGGCGTCCCATGGTGGCGTCAAGCAGCGCTCGGACCATCGTGATGACGACCTCCTCGTCCCAGTAGTTGTGCTCGACGCACCAGTCCAGAAGGCTCTGGACATGCTCGACCATGAGGTCGTGGTTGAATCGCGGATCGTCACCGACGACGCCCTCGTATGCCGCGCGCGGGACGACGCCGTGATTGCGGTAGACCCGAAGCAGCGCCGCGGACTCAGAGCCGTGGTCGTAGAGAGTTTCACCCCGCGACGCGATGAAGCCGCGTGCTTTTTCGACGAACTCCCAGTACGCCGTCCACATCTCCGACAGCTTGATCTCGGCTCCGTGCCGGCGGTGGATCTCGGACTCCATGAACGACGTCGCCGAGAAGCTCCAGCAGGTTCCGGTGAGGTACTGCGGCGTCGGCGGGAAGTGCCAGACGACGGTCGTGAACGCCTCCGGGCTGTCCGGCTTGACGAGACCCTCGAGGTCGAACCGGAGTTGCTGCTCGGGCTCGGTGCGGGCCTTCTCGGCCTCCCGGTAGGCCTCGAGAATCTCCTCGGTCTTCGCTTCAGCGGCCTTTTCGAGGGCGTCGTTCGCGTCCTCCATCTCCTCGATGACCGGGTCCTTGAATCTGTCGACGTAGGTCGCCACGTCGCGGGTCGGCTGCTGCGCTCCGGTCAACGCCGCCGATCCGACCCCCACCATCACGCCGAGACCGAGTGCGAGAAATCCACGCATGTCATCCTCCTTCAACGCGCGCGTAATCATACTCCGGAGGCGATCGCGGCCCCCATCAACACGACCTTCAGTCCGAGAATGGCCTCAATTGGACGGGTGCCACCGGTGACGAAAGGTGCCGGAATCGCACCCATGGCGGGGACCACAATGCCGAAGGTGGCACCCTTGCTGCCGGCACCACGCCGGCCGAGATCGCGTGCGTGTATCGGGCCCATCAGCCGGAGGAATCTCGAGTGCAGCTGATTCGTCCAGCAGCATCGCCTCGGAAAGATCCATTGCGCCCATGGTACCGGTCCCGAGAAGAACATGCGCCGACCGGTCAACGTGCGCATGGCCGGAAGGAGATGTCGACACCACTGAACGGCAGAGCGCTTGCTTGACGAACGGTCGAATGG
>JASFPU010000365.1:0-4189 GCA_050115855.1 Holophagae bacterium | reverse complement strand
GCGGCCGGGCTCGGCTTCGCCGCCGCCGCCGAGATGGGCCGGTTCTGGCCGTTCATGCTGTACGCCTACGACCACTTCGACGAGTTTTCGCCCGAGGTGCAACCGGCGTGGGCCGCCGAGGTCGGCCTCGATCCGGAGTCGTTCGAGACCCTGATGGCGGAGCCGAAGACCCGCGAGGCGCTCATCGCGAGCAAGAAGGAGGGGCTGGTCAACCACGTCGAGTCGACGCCGACCCTGTTCATCAACGGCCGACGCTGGGTCGGCGATCTCACCGCCGACGAGCTGCTGGACGCGTTCGCCGAAGAGGCGGACCGAGTCGGTCCTTCGACCGACTGAGACACGCGTCAGAGCTCGGTCGAGCTGAGCACCAGCTCGCCGTGCTTGACGCCGCGCAGGCCGAGCAGCCGATCGGCGTACACCTGAAGCTCGGCGGGCGAGCCCTGGAGGACCTGAACCTCGAGACAGAGCCGGTCGTCGAGATGCACGTGGAGCGTCGACAGAACGCGAGCATGGTGGGCGTGACCGGCCTCGACCAGGCGCTCGGAGAGCTCGCGCTGGGCGTGGTCGTAGATCAGGGTCAGGCTGGCCACCGCGTCGCCATCACCGTGGGCGATCTCGTCGTCGACCAGGGCGCGGCGGATGAGATCGCGGATCGCCTCGGAGCGGTTGCCGAGGTCGCGCCGTTCGAGCAGCTCCTCGAAGCGCTCGAGCAGCTCGTCCTCGATGGTGATGGTGATGCGCTGAAGCGACATGCGGCCTCCACAATGCATGGTAGCAACTCGGGGCCGGCCGTTGCGCGGTAGACTGGCGGGTGATGGCCGTCGGTTCTCTCGACGTCTCGTGTGCGGCGTGCGGTGCACGACTCGTCATCGCGACGACGCACCGAACGGCACGGTGCCCGTACTGCGACTCGCCGTCGGTCGTCGACCGGCCCGCCACCGAGGACCGACCGGACCCGATCTTCGCCATCGGATTCGCCGTCGACCGGGGCCGGGCGGGGGCCGCGCTGCGCGCCTACCTCCAGCGTCGACGTTGGGCGCCAGGCGCGCTGCGTCGGGCCACCGCCGACAAGGTCGAGGGCGTCTACCTGCCCGGCTACCTCTACAGCGCCGTCGCCTCGAGCGAGTTCAGCGCGCAGATCGGCGAGACCTACACCGAGCTGCAGTTCGACCCGAAGAAGAAACGCATGCGGCGGGTGACCAAGATCGAGTTCCTGCCGTTGAGCGGCCACCACCGCTGCTATGTCGGGGACCGGTTCGTGACGGCGTCGGAGAGCGTGGCCAACACCGAGCTCCAGGCCATCGAGCCGTTCGACCTGGGTGGTCTCCGGCGGTACGGCCCGGCGCTGGTCTCCGGCTGGATCGCCGAGGAGCCGTCGCTCGGTCGCGAGGCCTGCCTCGAGCTCGCCCGCGCCGAGGCGCGAGCCGAGGTGCACGACCGGCTCGTCGCGTTCATGCCGGGCGACAGCCACCACAGCCTCCACAGCGCCGTCGACCTGACCGATGAGGCGCTGGATCTGGTCCTGCTTCCGGTGTGGGTCTGCTCGGTGCGGTGGCGGTCAGACCGGCCTCCGGTGCGGCTGCTGGTCAACGGACAGACCGGCGCCATCGGCGGCGAGGTTCCGGTGTCGTGGGCCAAGATCGCCGCCGCCGTCGGCGCCGGTCTGGCGCTGGTCGGGCTCGGCACGCTCGTCGGCGCGCTTCTGGGGTGGTTCGGATGAGCGGTGGCGCCCTCCGCTGCAGCCGGTGTGACAGCGTCATCGCGGACGACGACCTGCGCTGTCCGATCTGTCACCTGCCGACGCCGCCGGCGCGCACCGCGGACCTTCCCGAGACCACGATCGAGATCCTGCGCTGCTCGGGCTGCGGTGCGGCGATGACCTACGACGTGGCGAAGCGGGCCGCCGCCTGTGCGTTCTGCGGCTCGGTGCTCTCCGTCGAGCGTCCGACCGACCCGATCGAGGAGGCGCACCTGCTGGCGCCGTTCACCATCGACCGCGACCGGGCCCGGGACGCGTTCCGCGGCTGGCTGGGTTCCCTCGGCTGGTTCCGGCCCGGTGACCTGCGTTCGGCGGCGACGCTGGAGACGATCCAGCCGCTGCACTGGGTGGCCTGGACCTTCGACGCCCGAGCGCAGCTGAGCTGGGCGGCCGACACCGACCACGGCGCCCGGCGTGCCGACTGGGCGCCCCACACCGGCGAGGTCGATCTGGACTACGACGACGTCGTGGTGCCCGCCACCCGGGGTCTGACCCGCGATGAGGTCGCCCGTCTCCTGCCGAGCTATGACCTTGGATCCCTCAATCGGGCAAGCGATGACGCCGTCGACACCACGGTCGAACGCTTCGACGTGTCCCGGTCGGTGGCCCGCGGCCGACTGATCGAGGCGGTCGAGCGGCTTGCCCGCCGACGGCTCGCCGAGTGCCACCTGCCCGGCACACGGTTCCGCAATCTCGCGACTTCGACCGTGCTGCGCAGTCTTGCCGCGCGGCGGATCGGGCTTCCGGCCTGGGTGCTCGCCTATCGCTACAAGGGACGGCTCTACCGCGCGGTGTTGTCGGGTCAGGACGCGAGCTGTCTCGACGGCACGGCGCCGTACTCGGCGCTCAAGATCGCCGCCGTCGCGGTCGGCGCCGCCACCGCTCTCGCCCTGCTCGTGGTCGTCGGGTTGGTTCTCTGATCCGGTCAGGGGCTGGTCGCCGACCAGGCCCCCGTGTCACCGCCCTCGAAGCCATCGGCGAAGAGCAGCGGACCGGGGAAGGGCCAGCGGATCTGCTTCGCCTGGTGGACCTCGGCGGGGGCGCGGGTGGCCGGGTCCTGGGCCCGCGCTATCAGCTATTAATTGTATACAATTGAGCAACGATTGTATACAATCCCCAGAAGCTGATCCCCGCCGCCGGCCCGGCGGCGGTTGTCTGGAGGGGCCATGAACCGTCGACTCATCTCGTCCGCCACGTTCCTCTGCGCGGCGCTCATTGCCGTGATGGTCCTGATGACCGCCGCCTCGACGGTGTTCGCCGGAGCGCCGCCGGACTTCCGACTGCAGGATCTCGACGGCAACTGGGTCGCACTCGGCGACTACGTCGGAGACGACGTCGTCTACGTCACGTTCTGGGCGACCTGGTGCGTGCCGTGCCGACGCGAGATGCCCCACCTCCAGGCCCTGTACGAGGAGTTGGGCGACCGCGGGCTGACCATCATCGGCGTCAACACCGACCCGCCGGGCACCACGAGCAAGATCAAGCCCTACATCCGGCGCTACAACATCAGCTACCCGACGGTGCTCGACCCGGACAACAACGTGCTCGACAAGTACAACCCGACCCGGGAGCTGCCGTATGCGGTGCTGGTCGACCGGAGCGGCAATGTCGAGCAGATCTTCCCGGGCTACCGGGCGGGCGACGAGAAGCTGCTGCGCGACAAGGTGCTCGCCCTTCTCGACGAAAGACCGAGCGACGGGACCGCGGCCGGTGCGGCGGACTGAGCTCGTCGCCATCGCGGCCGGCCTGGCGCTCGCGCTCCCGACCGCGGCCGACGCGGCCGACGCACCACCCGAGAAGAGCTATCGGATCTTCGGCCAGCTGACCTCCGACCTCGAGCGCAACTTGGCCGAGGACAAGGACACCCCGAGCGATGTCGACTACACCAAGTTCAAGCAGCTGGCCAATCTCAACCTCGAATGGTCGCGATTCACGGCAGGCATCCAGGTGGAGTACCTCGATTGGTCCGTGCCGTTCGAGCAGCGGGATGCGCTCGATCTGGATCGAATCCGTGATGACTTCGAGCTGCGCAAGTACTACCTCGACTATCAGAGCCCGAAGTTCTCCGGCCGGCTCGGGACCTTCTACTCGTCGTTCGGCCGCGGGTTGACCCTGTACGTTCAGAAAAACGATGCCCTGCGCTTCGACGAGCCGATCCACGGCGTAACCGCCTCGCTCAACCTCACGCACGTCGACATCACGGTGGTCGGCGGACGGGTCACCGAACCGGTGCTCCAGAACCAGCACGGCAGCGAGTTCGAGGACGAGGTCATCGGCGGTCGAATCCTCGGCCATCTGCCGTTCAACCTGTACGTCGGCGGCTCAGCCGTGCGGGCCGAGCTCGCCCGGTTCCTGCCAGCGGGCACCGACGAGGTCGAGGTCTGGTCGATCGAGGCCGGCGGCACCGGTCTCGGCGATGTCCTCGACCTC
>JASFPU010000364.1:0-4192 GCA_050115855.1 Holophagae bacterium | reverse complement strand
CCCTTGTCCGACTCCGACTCCGATCCCGATCCGGTATGGATCGACCCACGGCCGCCAGATGCCGGCGGTCTGCTTCGTTTCATGGGCCCGTTCGGGTGTGGAAAGCGGCTTCTGAGGATTGCGATCGATGTTTGTAGGAGCGGGCGTCTCGCCCGCCAACTGAAATGGTGGGACGGGTCGCCTGGAATGGCACGCCCGCCTCAGCTATCGAAGTCGCGAGTATCAATCCCGCTAAGAGCCGGGATGGGCGCGTTTCCGGCGGACGTGCCGTCTCAAACGATGTTGGGAAGGAGCTCGCAGCAGCCGTCACACCGCCGATGGCCCAACCATCGTTTGAGGGGGCAATCGCCGAGCCCAGTCGTCGTGAACGGTGGGCGAGCTCCGGTCTGAGTTCTTTCAGCATCGGCCTTCTGCTCCGCGACCGCCTGACGGCGGACGCGTCCCAGCGTCACCCGGGCAGCGTGGTCGTACGAAGGCAGCCGGCACACCACAGACCACGCTGCCCGGGCGCCGGCGGCCTGCCTGCTGGCCGGGACGGCTGCACGCGGTTGAGCGCTCGGGCACGGCGGTTGCCACCTTTGACATTGTGAGAAACGCGATACGAGCGGGAGCGCGCTCGGCACAATGTCAAAAATGGCACGCCCGCCGGCGGCGATTGACGTCGCGGGGATCGAGGCGGTTCCGGCTTCGACCGCTTCATCCAAAGATCTTATAAAAATAATAGCAGATCGTGCTCGTAAAAGACTTGACAAAAATACACTCAGATATTATATTGAGCTTGGGTTTCAACCCCAGTGGAGGCGCGAATGACGAACAAGCAACAGTACACGGTGCGGGCCACCGAGGCCCTGCAGGCGAGCTTTCAGGCCGCGGCCGCCCGCGGCAACCCGGAAACCACCCCGACCCACCTGCTTCAGGCCCTGATCGACCAGGAGGACGGCGTTGCCGGCAAGCTGCTGGCCAAGGTCGGCGTGTCGGTGCGACAGCTGTCCCAGCAGGTCCGCACCGCTCTCGACCGGCTGCCGTCATCCGACGGCGGCAGCGAACCGCAGCCGTCGCGCAGCCTGCGCGGCGTGCTCGATCAGGCGACCAAGCTGGCGCCCCAGTTCCAGGACGAGTACGTCTCGGTCGAGCACCTGCTGCTCGCCGTCGTCGGCGCCTCCGGCTCGACCGCCGCCGAGCTGCTGAGCGCTGCCGGCGTCGACACTCAGCTCCTGCTGGCGGCGATCCAGGAGCTTCGGGGCTCGCACCGGGTCACCGACGACAACCCCGAGGCCAAGTACGAGGCGCTCAAGAACTACGGCCGCGACCTCACCGAGCTCGCCCACACCGGCAAGCTCGACCCGGTGATCGGCCGCGATGAAGAGATCCGGCGGATCATGCAGGTCCTGACCCGGCGGACCAAGAACAACCCGGTGCTGATCGGCGAGCCCGGCGTCGGCAAGACGGCGGTCGCCGAGGGCCTCGCCCAGCGCATCGCCGCCGGCGACGTGCCCGAGATCCTCAAGCGGCGACGGCTTGTGTCGCTCGACATGGGCGCGCTGATCGCCGGCGCCAAGTACCGCGGCGAGTTCGAGGACCGGCTCAAGGCGGTGCTCAAGGAGGTGGTCGACTCCGACGGCGAGATCATCCTGTTCATCGACGAGATTCACACCCTGGTCGGCGCCGGCGCCGCAGAGGGCGCGATGGACGCCGCCAACCTGCTCAAACCGGCCCTGGCCCGGGGCGAGCTGCGCTGCATCGGCGCCACGACCCTCGGAGAGTACCGCAAGCACATCGAGAAGGACCCCGCCCTGGAGCGCAGGTTCCAACCGGTCATGGTCGGTGAGCCGTCGGTCGAGGAGACGATTGCCATCCTGCGCGGTCTCAAGGAGAAGTACGAGGTCCACCACGGCGTCCGCATCGCCGACACCGCGCTGGTCGCGGCGGCGGAGCTGTCGAACCGCTACATCACCGACCGCTTCCTGCCCGACAAGGCGATCGATCTGGTCGACGAGGCCGCGTCGCGGCTGCGGATCGAGATCGACTCGCTGCCAACCGACATCGACCAGCTCGAACGCCGGTCGGTGCAGCTCGAGATCGAGCGCCGGGCGCTGGCCAAGGAGAAGGACAAGGCGTCCGGGGAGCGCCGCGCGGCGATCGACGCCGAGCTCGCCGAGCTCAAGGAGCAGATCTCCGGGATGAAGGCCCTGTGGCAGAAAGAGAAGGCGCTGATCTCCGAGATCCAGACCCTGAAGAGCCGGCACGAGGAGACCCGGGAGTCGGCCGAGCGCGCCGAGCGCGACGGTGACCTCGAGCGCGCTGCCCAGCTGCGCTACGGTCAACTGCCCGAGATCGATCAGCAGCTCTCGAACGCCTCCGAGGCGCTCAAAGCCCACCAGTCGGAGCACGGCACGATGCTCGCCGAGGAGGTCGGCGAGGAGGACATCGCACGCACGGTTTCGAGGTGGAGCGGCATCCCGGTCTCCCGTCTGCTCGAAGGGGAGAAGGAGAAACTGCTCAGCATGGAGCAGCGGATCGCGGCGCGCGTCGTCGGCCAGGACGACGCGGTGCGTGCGGTCGCGGCGGCGGTCCGCCGTGCCCGCGCCGGGCTCAAGGACCCGAACCGGCCGATCGGTTCATTCCTGTTCCTCGGCCCGACCGGCGTCGGCAAGACCGAGCTTGCCAGGGCGCTCGCCGCGTTCCTGTTCGACGACGAGCGCGCCATGATCCGGATCGACATGTCCGAGTACATGGAGAAGCACGCCGTGGCGCGGATGATCGGCGCGCCGCCGGGCTACATCGGCCACGACGAGGGCGGCCAGCTGACCGAAGCGGTCCGTCGCCGTCCCTACTCGGTGGTGCTGCTCGACGAGATCGAGAAGGCCCACCCGGACGTCTTCAACGTGCTGCTCCAGCTGCTCGACGACGGGCGGCTGACCGACGGCAAGGGTCGGACGGTCGACTTCCGGAACACCGTCGTGATCATGACCTCGAACATCGCCAGCCACGTGATTCAGGAGCTGCCCGAGGCGGAGCGCGAGCGGATGAAGACCCTCGTGCTCGGCGAGCTGAAGCAGCACTTCCGGCCGGAGTTTCTCAACCGGGTCGACGAGGTGCTGATCTTCCACAAGCTCGACCAGGAGCACATGGCCGCGATCGTCCGGATCCAGCTCGAACGGTTCAACGAGCTGCTCGCCCACCAGGGTCTGAGGGTCGAGGCGAGCGACGCCGCGGTCGAGCTGCTGGCCCGGCACGGCTTCGACCCCGACTTCGGCGCGCGGCCGCTCAAGCGGGCGATTCAGCAGCTGGTCCAGGACCCGCTCGCCAATCTCGTGCTCGCCGGTGAGGTCGGGCCTGACCAGACGATCCGCCTCGATGTCGTCGACGGCGAGATCGTGCTCGAGCCGACGAACGAACCGGTCAGCGGGCCGGCCGTGGTTGCCGGCTGATCGAAGCGCACCCCTCCTTCCATTCGGGCCCCGTCGCGGGGCCCGTATTTTTTTGGCATCCGCCGGTGCGGTCGTGGACGTCGCACGATGCCGGATCACGGATGGGACATCAGCGCAGGGGGGCGCTCCGGCTCCGGTAACGGTTTCGTTGGGAACGGGAACCCGCGCTCGGCTGGCGAGCGAGTCAGGCCAAGATCGCGTGAGCGAGATTGGCACTGACCGCAGCCAGGTGAGGGTGCGGTCGCCGCGCGCGGAGCGCGCGAGCAACGGGAACGGGAACGGGGACGGGGACGGCACACGGATGCGGAACCGGTCGTCGCGTCCGGGCTGAGCTAGAATCTCACGCACGGGAGGGGGGAAATATGGCGGACCACGAGTTCAAGCCGTACGTTCCGGCTTCGACGTCGATGCCCGAGCTGACCTTCAAGGCGGTGTTTCTCGGCGTGATCATGGCGGTGGTGCTGGGGGCCGCCAACGCGTACCTGGGTATGAGGGTCGGCCTGACCGTGGCCGCCACCTTCCCGGCCGCCGTAGTCGCCATGGCTGCGCTCCGCGTGTTCAGGGGCAACATCCTCGAGGAGAACATCGCCCGGACGACTGCGTCGGTCGGCGAGTCGCTGGTCGCGGGCGCCATCTTCACGATCCCGGCGTTCCTGATCAGCGGCGCCTGGGACGAGTTCGACCTTCGCGACGCGACCGCGATCATGATCATCGGCGGCGTGCTCGGCGTGCTGTTCGTGATCATCTTGCGCCGCGCACTG
>JASFPU010000363.1:0-4201 GCA_050115855.1 Holophagae bacterium | reverse complement strand
GTTCGCGGTTCCATTGTGCCTTCAGGTGCAAATCGTGCTTGAAGGGAGCCCACCGCCTCCGAGACCGGGTTCTTTCGGGTCTCAATTTTCAAACGAGATTGAGGGGCGCTCGATCGGCGCTCCAGACACTCATTTGTCAGTGTGCGCAAGCATCGTGCGTTTCTTCACATGGAATCGAGGTCTCAGTCTCTATCTCTACTTCTTCCAGGCACTTGACAGTTTCATTTTACGACATAAAACGTCAATCAGGTGAAATATTGACACGGTGAACTGAAAGCTGGCCGATTGTGCCGACGGATGGTCGCTTCGATGCTCTGGGAGACGTCGTCGAGACGGCGCCGGGAGCCGAGTTCTACCGATTTCTCCGCTACGGCCACATTCTGAGCTCACTGCTCCGCGAGTTTCTCGAGGCGTCGTTTCTCGACGAGTTGGCACCTCATCGGCTGACGCGACCCCAGTTCTGCTTTCTCAAGCTCATCGCCGCGAACTCGGAGCTCCAGGTCGGCGAGCTCGCCCGCTGCCTCGGCGTCTCACCGGCGGCGAGCAGCAAGAACCTCGATCGGCTCGAGGAGCTCGGTCTGGTGGTACGTGAGACGTCGCCGGAGGACCGCCGCGCGACGCTGCTTTCGGCGAGCCGTGCGGGAACCAGGCTGGTGGAGGAGTACGAGCGGCTCAAGGCGGCACGGCTGGCGCCCGCTATCGACGACCTCGGACCGGAGCGGACCGACCAGCTCGCCGATCTTCTGCGCGAGGTCTGTCTCGGGCTGCTCCGGCGACACGCGGTGCCCGATGCCCCGTGCATGCGCTGCGCGGGCTACTACCGTCCGAACTGCGCCGTGGAGTCGCTCCAGGGGGAGTGCGCGCTGAAACCGCGCCGGGGAGTGGAGGCGTGATGTGGCTCTGCTTCATCTCGGGCACGGGCACGGCTACGGCAACGGGAACGGGAGGATCGACCTCGCGTAACTGGAGGAACGAGTCATGAGGTACTGGCGAAAGCCGCTCGACATCGACCAGGTCACGGTGCCGCACGGTCAGGTGGTGATCATCGCCGACCGGTGCAAGGGTTGCGGGTTCTGCGTCGAGTACTGCCCGAAGGACGTTCTCGTCATGTCCGAGGCGTTCAACGTCAAGGGCTACCATCCACCCGAGGTCGTCGTCGAGGGCGAGTGCGTCAACTGCAACTTGTGCGAGATGATCTGCCCGGACTTCGCCATCTTCTGCGTTCCAGCCGGGGATTCGGCGGCGGCCGATACGGTCCGGACGACCGCAGCCGAGGAGGACGCGGCAGCCGGAGAGGAGGCCCTCAATTGAAGACCGATCCCAAGGGAGTCCTGACCGGCGTTCACTACCTCGACGGTGACTATGCCTGCGGTGAGGGGGCGATGGCGGCCGGGTGCCGGTTCGTCGCGGGGTACCCGATCACGCCGTCGACCGAGGTGGTGGAGCGCATCTCGCAGCGCTTCCCGATGATGGGGGGCACCTTCATCCAGATGGAGGACGAACTAGCGTCGATGGCCGCCGTGGCCGGGGCCGCCTGGACCGGCACCAAGTCGATGACCGTCACGTCGGGCCCCGGCTTCAGTCTGATGATGGAGAACATCGGCCTTGCCGCGATGATGGAAACGCCATGCGTCGTGGTCAATGTCCAGCGCGGCGGGCCATCCACTGGGTTGCCGACCATGGTCGGCCAGGCCGACATGATGCAGGCTCGATGGGGCTCGCACGGCGACTACCAGATCATCGCGCTGTCGCCGCAGTCGCCCCAGGAGTCGTTCGACCTTGCGATCGACGCCTTCAACCTGGCCGAGACCTACCGCGTGCCGGTGATGTTCATGATGGACGAGTGCGTCGGCCACATGACAGAGAAGGTGGTGATCCCGGAGCCGGACGAGATCGACATCGTGCCGCGCACGCTGAGCGACAAGAAACCGGGTGACTACCTGCCGTACGCGGTCAACGGCCGGCCGGTGCCCGACATGGTCCGCGCCGGCGACGGGTATCGCTTCCACACCACGGGCCTGACCCACGACGAGCGGGGCTACCCGGTGATGTCGGCCGAGTGCCAACAGCTCAACGTACAACGCATCCTGGACAAGATCCGACTCCACGTCGACGACATCGTTCGCTTCGAGGAAGAGGCGATGGACGACGCCGAGGTGGTGGTCGTTGCGTACGGCATCACCGCCCGGGTGGCGCGGATGGGGATCGATTTGGCGCGCAAGAAAGGCGTCAAGGTCGGGTTCCTGCGGCTGGTTGTCGTGTGGCCCTTCCCGGAGGCCCGGATCCGCGAGCTCGCCGGGCAGATTGCCGCATTCGTGGTGCCGGAGATCAACATGGGCCAGATGGTGCTGGAGGTCGAGCGGTGTGCCGCCGGCAAGGTTCCGGCGGTGCACGTGCCGCACGCCGGTGGCGGCGTCCACGACCCCGAGGCCATCTGCAACGCGATCGTGGAGGCCGCCCGATGAGCGCCGTAGCAGCACCCCCGCGTCCCGAGGAACACCCCATCGCTCCGTATCTCCGGATGGACCGGATGCCGCACATCTGGTGCCCGACGTGCGGCATCGGCACCGTCGTCAAGTGCTTCGCCACCGCCCTCGAGGAGGCCGACGTCGACCTCGACAAGGTCGCCATCACGTCGGGGATCGGCTGCACCGGGAGGGTTGCGGGGTACATGAAGCTCGATGCCTTTCACACGACACACGGCCGAGCGATTCCGTTTGCCACCGGACTCAAGCTCGGCCGGCCCGGGCTCGAGGTCGTGGTGTTCTCCGGCGATGGCGATCTCGCGGGCATCGGCGGCAACCACTTCATTCATGCCGCGCGGCGCAACATGGACATGCTGGTGATTCTGGTGAACAACTTCATCTATGGTATGACCGGCGGCCAGAACGCGCCGACGACGCCGGTCACGGCCCGTTCGTCGACCATGCCGTTCGGCAACTTCGAACGCCCCTTCAACCTGCCGCACCTGGCGGCGAGCTGCGGTGCGACCTTCGTGTCCCGCTGGACCTGCCTGCACATCCGACGGCTCACGAAGTGCATGCGGATGGCGCTCAGAAAGAAGGGGTTCAGGTTCATCGAAGTGATCGCTCCGTGCGCCACCCTCTACGCCCGGCTCAACCGGCTCGGCGGTGGCCTCGAGCTGATGCGCTTCTACCACGACAACGCGGAGATCCGGCACGGCATTGACACCCGCGAGGTGGAGATCGGGTACCAGGACACCATCGTCTGCGGCAACTTCGTCGACGAGGAGCGACCGACCTTCCTCGACATGATGAGCAGCCACTACCAGGAGGTGCTCGGCGAGAAGTACGTCCCGATGCCGCCGGAAGGGGGGTGGATCCATGACTGATCCGAAACGGGTGGAGATCCGCATCACGGGGTTCGGCGGTCAGGGTGTCGTCCTGTCGGGCCACATCATCGGCCGAGCCTGCGCGGTCCACGCCGGCAAGCACGCGACCATGATCCAGAGCTTCGGTCCCGAGGCGCGCGGCTCGGCCTGCTCCACCACGCTCGCCGTGTCGGACACGGAGGTGCTCTACCCGTACATCGGTCGACCCGACATCTTCATCGTCATGTCGGCGGAGGGCTATGACAAGTACCGGGACGAGCTCAAGGACGACGGTACGTTGATCTACGAGAAGGACCTCGTCAAACCGAAGATCAAGAAGCGCCAGCCGTCGTTCGGGGTGTCGTCGACCCGGATCGCGGAGGGGCTCGGGCGCGCCATCGTCCAAAACATCGTCATGCTCGGTTTCTTCGCCGCGGTCACCGGTCTTGTGCCACGCGAGGCGATGCGCGACGCGGTCGCTGAATCGGTTCCGAAAGGCACCGAAGAGCTCAATCTGCGCGCATTCGACGCGGGCTGGCATGCCTACGAGGAAGAGTACGGCGCATCCGGCAAAACGGAGGAGGGTGAGGAGGTGCTCGCAGCAACCTGAGCCAATGCTCAATTCTCGGTCGTGAGTTCTCATCGCTTGGGATGCCGACGACTCACGGCAGGGAGTTGAGAACTCACGACCGACAATTGAGGACTGACGTGACGCAAAGGCAGGGAACATGGACCAATTGATCGACATCGAGGAGACCGGGGCGAAGCAGCTGCGCGCGCTGGTGGTTGGCGGCGGCATTGCCGGCATCCAGGCCGCGCTCGATCTCGCCAACGCCCGGATCCCGGTGACTATTGTCGAGAAGACGCCGT
>JASFPU010000362.1:0-4205 GCA_050115855.1 Holophagae bacterium | reverse complement strand
GAGGACCCCGGTCCGGTGGCGTCGGACGAAGCTCGCGATCCGATAGCCCGCGGTCGCCGGCCTCGCCCGCACCGGCAGGCCCTCGAGGTGGCGCTCGATGTCCTGGCCGAGCTGCTCGGCCGACCGGTATCGGGCATCGGCGTCGGGCCGCAGCGCCTTGAGACAGATCGCGTCGAGGTCGCGCGACACCCGGCGCTCGAGCCGCGACGAGACCGCCGCCGGGCCGGTTGTGTCCGCCGCCGTCCGGTCCCGGGCCCGCAACGTCGAGCTCGGGGTGGCCGGCAGCTCGTCCCGCGACGCGGCCGCGCCGTACGGCCGTCGACCCGCGAGCAGCTCGTAGAGCAGCACGCCGAGGGCGTAGACGTCGGTCGCCGTGGTCACCGGCTCGCCGCGCAGCTGCTCGGGCGCGGCGTACTCGGGCGTCATGAGCAGCTGGCCGGTGCGGGTCGCCGGTTCGGCGCCCGGCGCCTCGGCGAGCAGCTTGGCGATGCCGAAGTCGAGCAGCTTCACCCGGCCGTTCCGGTCAACGAAGATGTTGCTCGGCTTGAGGTCGCGGTGCACCACCAGGTTGCGGTGCAGGTAGCTCACCGCGTCGACGATCTCGAGAAACAGCCGTAGCACCTGGTCGGTCGACAGCCCTCCGTCGCTGCAGCACCGGGTGATCGGCGTACCGTCGACGAGCTCCATGACGAAGTACGGCCGGCCCTCGTCGGTGACGCCGCCGTCGAGCAGCCGGGCGATGTTCGGGTGGGCGAGCCCGGCCAGCAGCTGCCGCTCGTGGAGAAACCGCGCCCGCAGCTCTGGCGTGTCCATGTCCTGGTGGAGCAACTTGAGCGCCACCTCCTGGTCGAACTCGCCGTCGATCCGCTCGGCCCGGTAGACCGCACCCATGCCACCGTGGCCGATCGCCGCGATCGTCTGATACGGACCGATCCGAAGCTGCCCGCCGGCCGCGCTCTCGAGCTCGAGTGGAGCCGCGCCCGCGATGTCGCCGGACAGCTGATCGAAAAAGTCCGCTGCGTCATCGTTGAGCGCGAGCAGCTCCTCGAGCTCCCGCCGGAGCTCGGCATTGTCGGCGCACACGCCGTCGAGAAAGGCAGGACGATCCTCCGGCCGCCTGCCGAGCGCCTCGGCGAGGAGTTCCTCGAGCCGGCTCAGCGGCGAATCGATCATCTCACAGCGCGGCCGAGCGGAGGGCTCGGTAGAGCAGCGTCCGGGCCAGGCTCCAGCCGCGCTTGACCGTTGCCGACGACACATCGAGCGCCTCTGCGGTCTCATCCACCGTCAGACCGCCGAAGCACCGGCACTCGACGATCCGCGCCAACCGTGGCTCGCGATCCTCGAGCTCGGCTAGAGCCTCGTCGAGCGCGAGCAGCTCCTCCGACCGCTCGGCCGAGACCAACATGGTCTCCTTGAAATCCGTTCGGTTGCGGTCGCCACCACGCTTCTGCCGGCTGTGCCAGCGCGCGTTGTCGATCAGGATCGACCGCATCGCCTTCGATGCGAGGGCGTAGAACTGCCGCCGATTGGCGAAGTCGACCCGGGTCTGGTCAGCGAGCTTGAGGTACGCTTCGTGCACCAGGCTCGTCGTCCCGAGCGACTCGACCCCGCTCCAGCGATAGCGGTTCGACCGCGCCAGCGCCTTGAGCTCCGAGTACACCAACGGCATCAGCTCGGACAGCACCGCAGCGCGGCCCTCACCCCGCTCGTCGTCAAGCCGGCCGAGCAGGCGCGTGATCTCACCGGGATCGGTCACGCCGCCCACCGGTTCTGGAGGCTTGTGAGAATCGGCACCGTCGAGCTCCACTTATTCATCGCGGACGCAGACAGCGACACCGCTCACCCCGTCGATGTCTCGTCTTTCCCCAACAAAATCGTACCAGACGATTGCGGGTGATCCGCTTTTTCACCGGATGTCGTCTGGTCACACAAAGGCTGATGGATCCCCGCGTACTCCGAGATTCGTCACCCCCGCCACCCGGTCTTTCGGAAGGAGCTTGAGATGTCTGGAACCCGTGCTCGGTTCTTCGTCACGCTGATCCTGCTCGTGCTGCTCGAACCGGCGCTGCTGGTAGTCGCCAACAGTGGGAATATCACCCCCACGTCGGCACCACCCGATGTCACCGTGATCAAGGTGCTCGCGGAGTACGGAGGAGACCTCGCGCACCTGATCGACGCGGGCGTTGCTCGGCCGGTGTCGCTCGCGGCGGGGGACCTCGACGAGGACGGTGTACCCGATCTCGTGGTGGGCTATGGCGACGGCCTCGCTGGACACATTGCGGTCCACCGGGGCAACATCGAGGCCATCTACCCGGCTCCAGGGAGGCAGCCGGGAGCTCCATTCCTTTCCTCACCTCGAGTGTTCGCCGCCACCATGCGTCCCGACTTCATCGCGGCCGGCGACTTCGACGCCGACGGCCACCTCGATGTCGTCACGGCGAGCAGGGGCGGCGGCGTTCTCGAGCTCCATCGAGGCGACGGAGACGGGCATCTCACGTCGGCCGATCAGGTCGAACTCGGCGGCGTCCTGACCGCCATGGCGATCGGTGAGGTCAATCGTCGCGACGGTCACCCGGATGTCGTGGTTGGCGTCGATGGCGCCACCGGATCGAGCATCGTGGTGTTCGAAAGCCCACTCGGGGCACTTCGAGGAATCCCCGAGACCATTCCTGTCGCCGAAACGGTGACCTCTCTCGAGCTCGGGAACATGGACGAGGACCACTTCCGAGACATCCTCGCTCTCTCCGAGTCCTACGAAACCACCGTCACGGGTCGCGATCGTCGGCTCAGCCTCGGCGCGAAACTGCGCGCGGAGGTCCCCGATGCCATGGTCTCGATCCTCCCGAGATCCTCGACGACGAAAAACTCCGCACCCGGGATCGACCTCGATCTCGATGGTGAAATCGTCGCTCAGCTGGCCATGCGGCTCAACCGCGACGCCTTCCCCGATTTCGTGGTCATCACCGACGCAGCGAAGCAACCGGTTGCCGTCACCACCCGGACCCGCGCCACCTTCACGGTGAACTCAACCGCGGACGACCCGGACTTCGACACCGGCGATGGCGTCTGCGACACCGACGACAGCGTTGGTGACGGCCCCTGCACCTTGCGCGCCGCCATCGAGCAGGCCAACGTCAGCGCGGGCGCCGACGCCATCGAGTTCGACATTTCGGGTGCACCACCCCATGTCATCCAGCCGGCATCGAGGCTGCCACTCATCACCGAGGCCATCACGATCGACGGCACGACAGAACCGGATTTCGTCGACGCTCCCGTCGTTGAGCTCGACGGACTGGTCGCCGGGACTCCCGGGGATCTCAACGGGCTCCAGATCGAATCGGCCGGCAACTCGACGATCCGCGGGCTCTCGATCTACCGTTTCGATCAAACCGGCATCGTCGTGAGATTCGTCGGACAGAACATCGTCGAGGGCTGCATCGTCGGGACCGACGCGACCGGAGCCGCGGGCCTCGGCAACGGCGCGGCCGGAATCGGCGTGTACACGTGCTCTGATAACACCATCGGCGGCACGACACCTTCAGCGCGAAACATCGCGTCGGGGAACAGTGCCGGAATCGATGCCGCGGGCGAATCGAACACCATCCAGGGGAACTTCGTCGGAACCGATCCCACCGGCACGTCGTCGTTGGCCAACACTGTCGGAATCTCCATCCGCAGCCCGAACAACACCGTCGGCGGTATCACCGCGGGCGCCGCCAACGTCATTTCGGGCAACTATCTCACGACCAACCAGGGGACCGGTCTCTGGATCTCGGGGAACTCGACCGTCGATGTTCTGGTTCATGGAAACCTCATCGGCACCGATGCGGCGGGAACGGCGCCGCTCGGCAACGAGGGCGAAGGGGTCCGGATCAAATTCTCGGACGGGATCGTGATCGGCGGCACCTCGCCGGCCATGCGCAACGTGATTTCGGACAACTTCTACGGGATCGAGACCGAATCGACGGCGGCGAATGCCCAAATTCAAGGGAACTTCATCGGGACCGACGTCACCGGTACCGTCGCTGTTGGGAATCTCATCGGGGTCGCCATCGCCAGCGGCGATG
The DNA here is from genome assembly GCA_050115855.1 of Holophagae bacterium. GTDB lineage: Bacteria > Acidobacteriota > Thermoanaerobaculia > Thermoanaerobaculales > Sulfomarinibacteraceae > JAHECW01. Next base: position 138 of record JASFPU010000362.1, on the reverse strand, counting down.
GCTGCACCGTCGGCGGGGCGGTTGCCGGTGCGGGAAACGTCGTCTCCGGCAACGACTACGGTGTCAGCATCAGCACGAGCAACAACATCGTCCAGGGGAATCTCATCGGGACGGACGCCACCGGAACCTCGGCCCTTC
>JASFPU010000361.1:0-4214 GCA_050115855.1 Holophagae bacterium | reverse complement strand
TGGTCCGATTCCACGCCGGCGCCGACGCCGCCGGCGAACGGCCCGGTGAGGAGGCGCTCGTCGCGTGCGATCTGCCGCTCGCGGCCGGCCCGAAGGTGGTTCAGGTCACCTCCCTCACCATGGGCTCGGGTGACGACGAGCTCGGCGAGCTGCTGCTGCGCTCGTTCCTCAAGACCCAGGCGCAGCTCGACAGGAAACCCGACGCGATCATCTTCTACAACTCGGGCGTGAAGCTGTGCTGCACCGGGTCGCTCCTGCTCGACGACCTGCGTGAGCTCGAGTCGGGCGGCATCGAGATCATCGCGTGCGGCACGTGCCTCAACTTCTTCGAGCTCGCCGATCGCCTCGAGGTCGGGCGGGTCACCGACATGCTCGAGATCGCGAGCCGGCTCGCCGACGCCGGCCACATCGTGCGTCCGTGAACGGCACCGAGCGGATCTACCTCGACCACGGCGCCACGTCGTGGCCCAAGGCGCCGGGGGTCACTGAGTCGGTCGCGAGGTTCCTCGAGCACGACGCCGGCAACCCCGGACGCGGTGGCCATCGGCTGACGGTTGCGGCGTCGCGTGCCATCGAGGGCGCCCGGGAGGAGGTCGCGGCGCTGCTCGGCGGCGACCCCGAACGAACGCTGTTCGGCCCCGGCGCCACGTTCTGGCTCAACACGGTGCTCCGCTCGGTGCTCCACACCGACGACCGGGTCGTGACGTCGGCCCTCGAGCACAACGCCGTGATGCGGCCGCTGCGCCGGCTCGAGGCCACCGAACGAGTCGAGATCGCGGTGGTCGACGGATCGGAACCGGACGGGCTGCCGGACGCCGATGCCTTCCGCGGACGGGTCGCCGAGGCGCCGACGTCGCTGGTCGTCGTGACCCACGCGTCGAACGTGACCGGCGCCGTGCTGCCGGTCGCCGAGATCGCGGCGGCGGTCGCCCCGGTACCGGTTCTCGTCGACGGCGCCCAGACCGCAGGCAGCGTGCCGTTCGGCTTCGGCGAGCTCGGCGTCGCAGCGTTCGCGTGCTCGGGCCACAAGGGCCTGCTCGGCCCGCCCGGCGTCGGCGTGCTGCTGCTCGCCGACGGCTTCGAGATCGAGCCCCTGGTGCGCGGCGGAACCGGCTCGCGTTCCGAGAGCGAGGAGATGCCCAGCCACCTGCCCGACCGGCTCGAGGCCGGGACGCCCAACGGGCCGGGCGTCGCCGGTCTCGGCGCCGGCTGTCGGTGGCTCACCGAGCGCGGGATCGACGGCATCGGCCGCACCGAGCGACGGTTGGCGCGGCGTCTGGTCGACGGGCTGCGCGACATCGACGGCGTGACGGTTCACGGCTGGCGCGACGACGCGGCCCACGTCGGGATCGTCAGCTTCACCGTCACCGGCGCCGACACCGGCACGCTCGCCACCCAGCTCGACCGCGGCCACGGCATCATGCTGCGTTCGGGTCTGCACTGCGCCCCCGCCGCCCACCGCAGGATCGGCACCTTTCCCGACGGCACGCTGCGCGCCGGCGTCGGCCCGTTCAACACCGAGGACGACGTCGACGCGCTGCTCTCCGCGGTCGCGGAGTTCTCAATTCTCAATTCTGAATTCTGAATTCCATCGCACGTCAGATTCGTCACACAACAAACGGAGAAGGTGCGATGTCAATTCATAATTCAAAATTCACAATTCATAATTGGAGGAGTGGCATACTTCGGGACATGACAGACAGCAGTCAGCCGATCGTCGGTGTCGATCTCGGCGGCACCAAGGTCTCAGCGGGGCGGGTCCGGAGCGCCTCGGTGGAGGCGCTGGAGCGGCGCGACGTTCCGGCCGACGACACCCGGGACGCGGTGCTCGACGTCGTGATGTCGACCATTGCCGAGGTGGTGACGGACGACGTCGGGGCCATCGGCTTCGGCGCACCGAGCGTCGTCGACGTCGATCACGGAATTGTCCGCGAGGTCGGCAACATCCCATCGTGGACGGAGGTGCCGCTCAAGGCGGCGCTCGAGGCGCGTTTCGACCTGCCTGTGACGGTGGACAACGACGCCAACGCGTACGCCCTCGGCGAGCTGTCGTTCGGTGCCGGCCGCGGCTACCGGCACCTGGTGGGAATGACCCTCGGCACCGGCCTCGGCACCGGCGTGGTGATCGACGGGCGGCTGCGGCACGGCGCCAACTGCGGTGTCGGCGAGCTCGGCAAGTCGGCGCACAAGGGTCTCAGGCTCCAGAGCTGGTGCGCCAGCCCGTACTTCCCGCGCGAGTGGGGCGCCGCGGCAAGCGAGCTGCACCGGCGGGCCCGCGACGGCGACCGCGAGGCGCTGCGCGCCTTCGACGCCTACGGCGAGGAGCTGTCGGCGGCCGTCGCCCTCGCGCTGTACGCCTACGACCCGCAGGTGCTTGTGCTCGGCGGCTCGATCAGCTCGGCGTACGATCTCTTCGAGGCCGGCCTGCGGCGCGGCCTCGCCGACTTCGCCTACCCGCACATCGTCGAGCGGGTGCAAATCGTGCCCAGCACCCTCGACCACGCGGCGGTGCTCGGCGCGGCGGCGTTGGCTCTCGAACGTCACGAGGCATGAACCGCGAAGGACGCGACGTCCAACCACCGTCCTCGCGCTGCTGGTGTCGGGAAACTGTGTCGCGAGTCGGACGGGCGGAGAGAGCTTGGAATGGCACGATGGTGCGGTATGCTTCCGCATTCCGGGATGGTTGATGGCAGACCGTGATCTTCTCGTCGTGTTCGGCACCGTCCAGCGGGTCATGCGCTCGGAGCGCGTGGCCCGCGACCGGGGCCTCGATGTCGACGCCGTACCGGCACCGCGCTCGGTGAGCTCGCAGTGCGGCGTCGTGCTCGAGGCCCGATCGGCCGAGGCCGGTGTTCTGGCCGACGTCCTCGCCACCCTCAAGCTCGAGCCACAGTCGGTCTACCGGCGGCGCGACGGCGCCTGGACACCGAGCACGCTCGAGGCGGCAACCAGCGCGGAGCTCGTCAGGCTCACCGAGGGCTCGGCCTACGGCGGCTGCGGCGCGAAGCTGGCCAAAGGGCTGCTGCACACTGTCCTGTGCGGTCTGCCGCGGGTCGAGTCGGAGGCGCTCATCGTCGGCATCGAGTCGGCCGACGACGCCGGCGTCGTCAAGCTCACCGACGACATCGCGCTGATCCACACCACCGACTTCTTCCCACCGATGGTCGACGATCCCTACACCTTCGGTCGGGTCGCCGCGACCAACGCACTGTCCGACGTCTGGGCGATGGGTGGTACGCCGCTCGCCGCCATGAACCTGGTCAGCTACCCGCTCAAGCAGCTCGGCCGCGACAGCCTGAAGGAGATTCTGCGCGGCGGGCTCGAGGCCATCGCGGAGGCGGGTGCGGTGCTCGCCGGCGGCCACACGGTCGAGGGCACCGAGCTGCTGTACGGCCTTGCGGTCACCGGCACCGTTCACCCGGACGAGGTGTGGCGCAACGGCGGTGCGCAGCCGGGCGACGCTCTCGTGCTGACGAAGCCGCTCGGCACCGGGCTCGTCACCACCGCGGCCAAGGGCGGCATGGCTGCACCCGACCACCTGGCGACGGTCATGCGGTGGATGGCGACGCCGAACCGCGAGTCGGCCGCCGCGCTCCACGAGGTCGAGCCGCACGCGGTCACCGACGTCACCGGTTTCGGCCTCGCCGGCCACGCCGCAGAGATGGCGGAGGCGTCGGGCTGCGCCGTCGAGCTCGACCTGGCCGCCCTGCCGGCCATGCCCGGCGCGCTGGACGCCGCCGCCACCGGGCTGGTCCCGGTCGGTGCGGGCAAGAACCGAACCAGCATCGCGGCGGTGCTCTCGATCGCCGACGGCGCCGACGAGCTCCGGGTCGACCTCGCGCTCGACCCCCAGACCTCGGGCGGGCTGCTCGCCGCGGTCACCCCCGAGGATGCGAAGCGGCTCCTGCACCGGCTGCCCGGCGCCGCCGTCGTGGGTCGCGTCACCGACGGCCCGGCGGGCGCCGTCCTGCTGCGGTAGGGGATTCCCACCACAGAGAAACAGAGGCACAGAAATGCGATGCCTCCGTGCTCTCCGTGTTTCAAAGACTGCGATGATGTGACGCAGCTGAGGTTGATCACGACGGCAACCGCTCGAGGAGGATGCCGGCAGCGACGGCGACGTTGAGGCTCTCGATCTCCCGGTCGAGCACACACGGCCAGCTAAGCTGATATGACAGCTCATCAGTTTCGCCCTATACTGAATCAAAGGCACA
>JASFPU010000360.1:0-4216 GCA_050115855.1 Holophagae bacterium | reverse complement strand
CTACTTCGAGGACATCGATCTCTGTCTCAAGCTGCGAAACGCCGGCTGGGAGATCGTGCACGAACCGGCTGCCGTCGTCGGTCACCACGTGTCGGCGACCATGACCGTCGAGTCCGACTACAAGTATTACCTGTTCTGGCGCAACCGCCTGGTGCTCGCGTTGGTGCACTGGCCGGTCGGCCTGCTCGCGCGGTTGTTCCGGGTCGCCGTGGTCGACGAGATCCTGCGCCGCCCGCGGGTCGACAGCGCGCTGCAGCGCCGGGCGTTGCGCGGTGCGCTCGCCAAGCTGCCGCGGGCGCTCGCGCTGCGGATGAAGACCGGCGGCCGGCGCGACTGGGCGGCGATGCTCGTGCCGCGCGGTTCGGTGCCGGTCATCACCCTGCCGGAGAAGCCGCAACCGGACGCCGACGGCGACCGCTCGCCGGTGGTCGACGACGGCACGTGGCGCTCCGCCGCCGGGCTGACCGCTCCGTCCGACGGCGGGCGGCGGGTCCTGGTGCTGGGCTGTGCGCCGCTGCCGTTCGAGAACCAGCGGATGAACTACGCGCCGGGCGCGCGGACCTGGCAGCTCGCCCGACCGCTCGCCGGGGCCGGCCACGCGGTCTGCGTGGTCGCCCAGCGGATCCCGGGCGCGTACGGCGGCGACGTCGAACCGATTGCCGAGCTCGAAAGGTCGGGCATCCCGATCTACACCCTCGATCTCGACGGCTTCAGACACCCGGGCGTGGTCGACGGTCTGGTCGACGCGTTCCGTCCCGACATCGTGATCGGCGCTGCGTCGACGGTGCCGGCGCTGCGGGCGATCGAGGTCGCGGGCGACCGCCCGGTGTGGGTCGATCTGTTCGGCGACCTGTTGGCCGAGGCCCAGGCGCGTCTCACCGTCCACCCGGACGAGCAGCTCGCGCCGTACCGCGACGTCCTCGCCGCACTGCTCGAGCGGGGCGACGCGTTCTCGGCGGTATCGGACCGTCAGCGCGACGCCGTGCTCGGCCAGCTCGGGCTGGTCGGCCGCCTCAACCGAGACACGATCGGCTGCGAGCTGGTGTCCACCGTACCGTGCAGCGTGCGGCCGGCGGACGGGCCCGCGCGGTCCGACGGTCCCGTGGCGAACCCGGACGATGTCGACGACGCTGACGTCGTCGTGCTGTGGAGCGGCGGCTTCAACACCTGGTGCGATGTCGACACGCTGGTCAACGGAGTCGAGCGGGCGATGGCGTCTGATCCGCGGATCCGGCTGGTCACGACCGGCGGCTCGATTCCGGGGCACGACGATGTCAGCTACCAAGAGTTTCTCGATCGGGTTCGCGGCTCCGAGCTGCGCGACCGGTTCGTGGTCAAGGGGCCGGTCGACGCCGAGCTCGCCGCCCGCTACCAGGCGCGCGCCGACCTCGGCGTGGTCACCGAGAAGCCGCTCGTCGAGCGCCGGCTCGGTTCGAGCGGCCGGGTGCTCGGCTGGCTGTCGGCCGGCGTGCCGGTGATCTGCACCGGTGTCTCCGAACTCGGCGGGCTGCTGGCCGAGCGGGGCCTGGCGCGGATCTACCACGAGGGCGATCCGGAGGACCTGGCGCGAGCGATCCTCGATGTCGCGGGCGACCCGGTCGCCGCGCGCGATCGGGCGCTGAGAGCGCAGGCCTTCGCCTGTGAGGCGTTCAGCGAACGAGCGACCGCGCAGCCCCTGGTGCGGTGGGTCGAGCACGCCCGGCGCGCGCCCGACGCCGGAGTGGACAACCCGCTGGCGCTGACACCGGTGCTCGCGGCGTCGAAGCAGCTCGTTGGCGTACACCACGAGCTCGACGAAGCGCGCGCCGAGTACCACGCCGTTCGGGCCGAGCTTGGTACCATCCACACCAGTCGAATGTGGAGAATCTGGATGTCGTACTACAGCCTGGTGTCGTGGTTCCGCCCGGGTGCCCGACGCCGTCGGTGAGCGGGAGGACCGAATGTCCAAGCTGTTGATTCTCGGCGTCAGCCCGCTGCCGTTCGAGTCGACCCGTCGGTCGTTCGGTCCGGGCACCCGGACCTGGCAGCTCACCGAGCCGCTGGTCGACGACGGCCACGAGGTCCGGTTGATCGGCATGCGCATCCCGCAGACCTACCCCGACGACGCGCCGGCGGAGATCGTCGACCGCCGCGGGCGGCTGACCTACGCCTCGATCACCGACCAGCTCTACCTCCAGTCGGACTACGTCCAGCGCGCCGCCGACGAGCTCGAGCCGGACGCGGCGATCTTCGCCCACGGCTCGGCGTCGTACGCCGATGGCGTGCTGACGACCGATGTGCCGGTCTGGATCGACGTCTGCGGTCACGTCATGGCGGAAGCTCAGGCCAAGGCGGCGGTGTACGACGACGACTCCTACGTCGATTACTTCTTCGGCAAGATGCTCGGCTCGTTGTTCAGGGGTGACATGTTCTCCACGGTGTCCGACGCCCAGGCATTCGCGCTGATCGGCGAGCTCGGCATGGCCGGTCGCCTCAACTCGCACACCAATGGCGTCGCGCTGGTCCACACCATCCCGTGCGGCGTCGAGGAGGACGACTACCGGCACGACGCCACCGTGCTGCGCGGCGTCGACGTCGGTGACGACGACTTCGTCGTGCTGTGGAGCGGCGGCTTCAACACCTGGACGGATGTCGACACCATGTTCGACGGACTCAGCCGGGCGATGGACCGAGATCCGTCGATTCACTTCGTCGCGACCGGCGGCCAGATCGACGGCCACGACGAGATCACCTATCCGAGGTTCGTCCGCCACATCGAGCGTTCGCCGCATCGAGACCGGTTCCACCTCAAGGGCTGGCTGCCGCGCCACCTGGTGCCGAACTACTACTTCGAGGCCGATGTCGGGATCAACTGCGAGAAGGACATCTACGAGGTCCGGCTCGGCAGCAAGCACCGGATCCTCGACTGGTCGAGAGCGGCGTTGCCTGTGGTGACCACCCGGGTCACCGAGCTGAGCACCGCGGTCGAGGACGACGGAGTCGGCTTCGTGGTCGCCGCCGCCGATCCCGAGGCCATGGCGGACGCCATCATCGAGGCGGCATCGCGCCGGCACGAGCTCGCCGATATAGGACGACGGTTCCGCGACGCCATGCGGCGGAGGTACGGGTTCCGCGCGTCGACCGCCGCGCTGCGCGACTGGGCGCGGTCGCCGGCAGCTGCGCCCGACCGCGGCCGGATCGAGACCTGCCTCGCCCGACTGCTCGCACCGTCCTCGGACGCCACCGCAGTCGCGACGGACGGCGGGTCGGGGAGTTCCGAGGTCGAGCCCGTCGCGCCGCCGACTGCCGAGGCGGAGCCGCCGCCGGGCGAGACCCGGCGTGACTGGCTGATCCGGGTCGTGCGGCAGTCGTACCGGGATGGCGGCATTCCGATGGTCGTCCGCCGGGCGGTCGAAAGAGTGATCGGTTCGGGAGGGTCCGGCGAATCCTGATCAGGACAGCTTTGCCGCGAGGTGGAGCGAGTGGGCGGTCGCCGCCGTGGTCGAACGCCTCCGATCAGTCGGCTGACGCGTTGCTCCAGCGATCGACGGCGCCGTCTTCGAACGAGTCGAAGAACAGCACGTTGGCGCAGTCGATGTCGATCAGCACGACGCCGTCAGTGACGCTGCCAATGCCCCCGTTGGACTGCTTGAACGCCTCGCTTCCGCAGATGTCGGCAAACGACAGAGCGAACGGAGGAGTGTCGGTTTCACGCCGGATGTGGAGCGTGGTCATGCCGCTGCCGACCGCCTGGAACTGGGCCGCGAACAGCCAGCTGTCGGTGGTCAGAAACGCCATGTCGCACGGCGACATCAGCGTGCTACCGGGGTTGCCCGGCGTGCTCCAGGTGCCGGCGAGCGCCCAGCCGATCCGGCCGTCGGCCACATTCTGCTCCTGCGGCATGCCTTGGGCGGCCGCCGTTGCCGGGTTGTTGACGATGCTGTCCGCGACGTAGGACAGCCGGGTGGTGTCGAATGCGACATCGACCACACCGGTGGCCAGATTGGCCTGACCGCCGGGTACCGAGGGCGGCGAGCAGGACAGCGTGCAGGTTGTGGCGTCCTGGCCCGGTTCGATGAAGAGCCGGGCCTGGAAGGTGGCGCCGGGTGCGACGCAGAACGCGTTGCTGCCGTCGACCGGGTTGTAGATCTGCACGTGGACGGCGTCACCGGGGTGGGTGGTCTGAGCGGATGCCGGCACGACCAGCCCGAAGACCACCACGATGGCGGCGAAAATC
>JASFPU010000359.1:0-4216 GCA_050115855.1 Holophagae bacterium | reverse complement strand
GACCAGCCGCTGGACCTGGTTCGTGCCCTCGTAGATCTGGGTGATCTTCGCGTCGCGCATGTACTTCTCGATCGGGTAGTCGCGGCAGTAGCCGTAGCCACCGAACAGCTGCACCGCGTCGGTGGTGATCTTCATCGCCGTGTCGGTGGCGAAGACCTTGCCCATGGCCGCGATCTTGTTGACGTTCTTGGCCCCGGAGTCGATGACCCGCGCCGAGGCGTAGACCAGCTGGCGCGCGGCCTCGATCTGGGTCGCCATGTCGGCAAGCATGAACTGGATCGCCTGGTAGGACAGCACGGTCTGACCGAACTGTCGGCGTTCTGACGTGTACCGCATCGCCCACTCGAACGCTCCCTGAGCGAGCCCGAGAGCCTGGGCCGCGACACCGGGGCGGGCACGGTCGAGGGTCATCATGGCGTTCTTGAAGCCGACGTTCTCCTTGTCGCCGAGCAGCTGGGATGCGGGGATGCGGCAGTCGTCAAACTCGAGCTCGTTGACTGGCACCGTGCGGATGCCCATGGTCTCCTCACGCTTGCCGACCGTGAAACCGGGCGTGTCGCGCTCGACGATGAAGGCCGAGATGCCGCGCATCCCGCGCTCGGGATCGGTGAGGGCGTAGATCGTGAACACCGACGCGACGCCGCCGTTCGTGTTCCATTTCTTGTGACCGTTGAGCACGTAGGATTCGCCGTCCTTGATGGCGGTGGTGCGGAGGCTGCCCGCATCGGATCCGGACGGCTTTTCCGACAGCCCGAAGGCAATCAGGCTGTCACCGGTTGCGATCGACGGCAGGTACGTCTGCTTCTGCTCGTCGGTGCCGCCGAGAATGATCGGAAATGACCCGAGGGCATTGACCGCGTAGGCGACGCCGACCCCGCCGCAGGCACGCGACAGCTGCTCGACGATGAGGCAGAGATCGAGCACGCCGGCGTCCTGCCCGCCGTACTCCTTGGGGATCCAGACCCCCGTCAGTCCGTACGACTTGAGTGCTTCGAGGATCTCCCACCCGTACTCGCCGGTCCGATCGAGCTCGGCCGCTGCGGGGCGGACGTACTTCTCCGCCACCTCGCGGGCGCGTTCCTGGTAGTCGAGGTTCTGGGCGCTGAGTAGCTCTTTCATTATCCCTCCCTGGTGTGACGCCCGCTATTCTCGCATACCGCCCCGCGTCGTCGTCCGATCCCGTACCCGTACCCGTACCCGTGCCCGTGCCCGTACCCGACGAACCCTCTCCCCCTCCTTGTCCCTTCCCCTTGTCCGACTCCGATCACGACCCCGACCCCGACGACAGCGTCACCCCACCGCTTCGACCAGGCCGAAGGTGCGCCGTCGCCCGTGGTACCAGGCCACCGCACGATCGAAGTCCTCGGCGCCGAAGTCGGGCCATCGCGTGTCTGTGAAGTAGAGCTCGGCGTAGGCCGATTGCCAGAGCAGGAAGTTCGACAGACGGCGCTCCGATCCGGTTCGGATGACGAGATCGACCGGCGGCGTGTCCCCGGTGTCGAGCTCGGCCGAGAACAGCCGGTCGTCGATCGAACCCGGGTCGAGCTCGCCGTCGACCGCGCGCCGCGCGAGCCGGCGGGCGGTTCGGACGATCTCGTCCTGCCCGCTGTACGACAGGGCTAGGGTCAACCTCATTGCACCGCCGCGGGTCGCCTGGATCGCAGCATCGAGCCGGTGTCGGGCGGATGCCGGGAGCCTCCGGGTGTCGCCGATCGCCGCGAGCTCGATGCCGCGCTCGGCGAGCTCGGCGGTGCGTTCGGCGAGGAACCGCGCCAGCAGCTCCATGAGCGTCTCGACCTCGAGCGCTGGCCGCTCCCAGTTCTCGATCGAGAACGCGTAGAGGGTCAGGCAGCGCAGGCCGGACTCGCGGCAGTGGCGGACGATGCGGCGGACCGCATCGGCACCGTGCCGGTGCCCGGCGTGCCTCGGCAGCCCCCGCGCCTGAGCCCAGCGTCCGTTGCCGTCCATGATGATCGCGACGTGCCGGAGGGGTTGGCTGTCCATGGTTCGAGAATGAACCGGGTCGGTGAAGCCGTGACGGCGGAGATGTGGCAATCCGGTGGCAGTGACTGAAGTCGCGGGGATCGAGGCCGAGGTGGGCCATGCCGGATCGGGATCGGGACCGGGATCGGGATCGGGATCGGACTCGGATGTGGACACCGGCGCGGCTATACTCATCCCGAAGATGCCTCGGAACGTCGAGCCGGACCATCCGCAGTCGTCAGCGCTGCTCGCCAACCTCGAGGAGACCCGTCGCGAGGTGGTGATTCCCGAGGAGTACCTGGCGCTCACTGAATCCGTGTCGCGGTTCTTCGGCGTGCGCCAGTCGCTCGACAAGCTGCTGACCGAGTTTTTCCACCCGCTGCGCAACGTCAAGGTCGTCACCGACCAGCTGCGGAGCCTGTGCGGCGGGATGTTCCACTACTTCGAACGCAGCGACTCGAGGGCGTCGTCGGCCGCGCTCCTCAACGAGCTCTTCGGAGGGCTGTACGAGACCGACCTCGATGCCGAGCCGCTCAGCAGTCTGGTTGGCACTCACCTCCAGTTTCTCGACACCCTGAGCCGGTCGAACTTCGCGGATGAGTACGGGTCGGTCATCCTCGACGCGCTGGAGTGCCTGACCGAGGTCCAGGGCTCCAACGGACGGTGCTTCCTGCCGTTCTCGGGTCTGTCGAAGCGCCTCGGCAACAGGCTCATCGACCAGGAGATGCTCGGCGCGCGATTCGGAGCGCTGTACGCCGGAACCGTTCGCTACGGCGTGTCGGTGTTCGCCGATGTCGTGGCGCTCGATCGGTGGTGTGCGAGCCAACCCGACGGAGCGCCGAAGGTCTGTCGCCGGGAGCTGGTCCAGCCGCTCGAGCGGGCCATCAAGGAGGTACGCTCCGTGCTCGGCCGGGCGACTCCGGTCGAGGTCATCGAGTTGCCCAATCTCGACGACCTGCTCAATCTCACCATGGCGGGCGCACGGCGGCTGCCGAGCCCGATCGAACGGATCGGTTTGTACGTCTATCTGGCCGGGATCGCCGAGCTCGAGCACCGCAACATGGAGATCCTCCGCGCGCTGTATTACTCGATTGACACGGTCTGCTCGGAAGGATCCGAGGACGATGTCGAGCGCGCCGTCGATCTCATCACGGGCCATCTGATCGACTGCGAGAGCTCGCACAAGACTCTCCTGTACAAGTGTCTCGAGCAGCTCGGCCGGGGCATCGGCAAGCGCGGCGGCGATCAACTGGTCGGCCACTTTGTCGAACGGACGATCGCCACCGGTTTCGAGGGTCCGGAGATCAGCGGCGTGTCCGAGGAGTGGGAGACCTACGTCAATCCGCACCACCTGACGTGTCTCCGAACCTGGCTCGCGATCATCATGACCGACCCGTTCCGGTTCGAGCAGCTGCTGTCGGCCCTGGTCATCAATATCCACTTCAAAGGGGTGTTCGTCGCCGACACCGATCTGTTCCAGCGTGACGTCTCGGCGCTGCTCAACTCGGACATCGCCGATGCGTTCGCACTGATCATGCAGGTTGTGACACACGTACCGGTGTTCTTCAACGAGGTCGGCTCGGAGGGGGAGCTGCGAGATGTCTCGACCCGGATCGACCAGATCACGCACCGTCGCGACCCGGTGATTCACTACCTGAGAAAGCAGTGCCACGCCGAGTCGAACAACCGCCTGGTCGGTTTCGCTGCCAATGTCTACAAGTACTGGTTGACCGGCGAGCCGGAGGGGCTCGAGCCGTATCTGCCGGACGGCGTGTACGCCGCACTCGATCCGGAGGTCGAGTGGTTCTCCGGGCCGCACGCGGTGACCAACGCGCTCGCGGAACGAGGCCTCGAACCCACCGACCTGATCGAGCGTGAGGTCGACGAGCTCGACGCGATTCTCGCCGATCTCGACGTCGGCAGCCGGCTCGACCGCGAGCGCGTGCTGCTCCTGATCCGACTGTATCGGTTGCTGTCCACCAAGTACTCGAACTCACCGGAGGGCCTGCTCGAAGCGCTCGACAGCTCGCCGATGGTGAGCGCCGAGACCTATCGGTCCCTGGTCGCGGCGTGCGATGGTCCCGAGCCGCTGGCGGTCGTCGCGGCGGGCAATCGGGTGCTCGCCGAGCTCAAGGCACAGATTACGTCGTCCGAGGTCACCGAAGCGTTCGAGAACATCTACCACAAGCGCCACATCGCAGCCGGGATCCCGTCGATGTACGGCACCTACCGC
>JASFPU010000358.1:0-4216 GCA_050115855.1 Holophagae bacterium | reverse complement strand
CCGGGTGAGCAGCGTGGACATCCGCCGTCCGGTCCGCCCGGCGCCCCAGAGAACGACCGGGCGGCCGCCGGCGAGTGGCCCGCGGGCGAGGAAGTGGGCCTTGCAGCGGAGAAACGAAGCCACCGAGTAGCGGGTGTCGGTGCGGGTCACGCGAGCGCCGTGCTCACGCCAGAAGAACAGTGGTCGGCCGATCTTCGCGAAGCGGACACCGTCCTGCAGCAGCCGCAGCCAGAGGTCGTAGTCCTCGGCCCAGCCGACGTCGCGCCAGCCGCCGGCGTCGCGCAGCGTGGCGGCTCGGACCATCACCGACGGGTGGGCGACGGGGGACTCGACGAAGCGCTCGCACGCGATGTCATCGTGGGTGACGAGTGAGTTGAGCCACTCTTCGTAGAGGCTGAAGCCACGCTCGACGCGGTGTCGTGGAAAGTGACGGACCAGGCACGAGACAACCGCCACGTCGGGGTGTGACGCGAGCTCTGCCGTCTGCAGCTCGAGCCGCCGCGGGTGGCTGATGTCATCGGCGTCCATCCGCGCGACCAGCGGTGCACGGCAGCGGTCGAGTCCGTGGTTGAGCGCAGCGACCAGGCCCCGCGTCGGCCGGTGGATGACCCGGATGCGCGGGTCCGCCGCAGCACGGCGGTCGAGCAGTTCGCCGCTGCCGTCGTCGGAGCCGTCGTCGACCGCGACCACCTCGTGATCCGTGAGGCTCTGGCGGGCCAGGCTGGCGAGACACTCGGCGAGCCAGGGCGTGGCGTTGCGGACCGGCAGCAGAACCGAGACCGTCGGCATGATCGGCTCCGACTATACCGGGAGGGCATGGGTGTGATTCAATGGCGCGCCGAGCCATGCTGTACCCGATCGCCCGATCCGCGCTGTTCAGGCTCGCGCCGGAGACCGCGCACGACCTGTCGCTCGCCGCCGTCGCGCGCGTCGGGTCATTACCACCGGTGCGGGCCGTGCTGGCAGCGACGTACAGCGTGCCCGATGCCGAGCCCGTCGAGGCGTTCGGGCTGCGCTTCCCGAATCGGGTCGGGCTCGCCGCCGGGTACGACAAGGACGGCACGGGCTGGCGCGGGCTGGCGGCGCTCGGCTTCGGACACATCGAGGTCGGTACGGTCACTCCGGAGCCGCAGCCGGGCAACCCCAAGCCGAGGGTCTTCAGACTGGCCGATCGTCGGTCGGTGATCAACCGGATGGGCTTTCCGGGGCGTGGCGCAGCGTTCGTCGCACGGCAGCTGCGGCGATCCGACACCACCGAGGTCGTGCTCGGCGTCAACATCGGCAAGCAGAAGACCACGCCGCTCGACGCCGCCTCGGACGACTACGAACGGCTCATGGAGATCTTCGCGCCGCTCGCCGACTACCTGACGGTCAACGTCTCGTCGCCCAACACCCCCGGCCTGCGGCAGCTCCAGGATCGGGCCTTTCTCGGCGATCTCCTCGGCCGGCTGGCGGCGAAGCAGATCGAGCTCGCGGACCGGGCGGGAACCAGGGTGCCGGTGCTCGTCAAGCTCGCCCCCGATCTCGACCACGACCAGCTCCGCGCCGCGGTCGACGTTATCGTCGCCTCGGGTCTCGACGGCATCATCGCGACCAACACGACGATCGGTCGCGAGGCGGTGTGGGGACATCCGATGGCCGACGAGGAGGGTGGGCTGAGCGGCGCCGCGTTGACCGAGACGAGCACCCGGATCGTGGCCGCCATCTGTGACCATCTCGACGGTGTGCTGCCGGTCATCGGTGTCGGCGGCATCATGAACCCGGCCGACGCCCGCGCCAAGCTCGATGCCGGCGCGACCCTCGTCCAGCTCTACACCGGGTTGATCTACGAGGGCCCCGGTCTGGTGAAGAGGATCCTCGAGGAGCTCTGAGAGGGCCGCTTGACAACGCAGAGGCGCAGGGGCCCAGGTTGAGCATCTCGACCCGGTCAACCGGTCGGCGTCAGACGTCGAGTCGCTTGACGAACGGCTCGTAGGTCATGAAGTCGGCGTGGTGGACGATCCACGCCTCGGTCGTGCGGGCCACGAGGTCGCCCTCCCCGGCGTGGCTCGCGATGATGTGGCAGACCGCGTCGGGCAGACCGCACTCCATGGCCAGTGCCACCCCGGTGAACGGATGGCGGAGATACTTGCCCCGGGCGCTCTGGTGCGTCGCGCCGGCGTCGTCCGCCTCGTACTCCAGCAGCTTGCCGACATCGGCCAGGATGGCGCCGGCGATCACGACGTCCAGGTCGACCGGCAGCGCGTCGCCGACGAACTGTCTGATCGTGTTGGCTGCGTCGCGCGCCACGTGGGCGACAAGCCGCTTGTGGGCCATGAAGCTCACGGGGCAGCCGGGCACCTTGAGGGTGAAGGGGATGCGCTCGAGATCGGCGGGCGACAGCGGCGACCGCTCGAACGCCCTCTCCCAGCACCGGGTGGTGCGCTGGCGCAGATCAGGGTCCGAGATCCACTCCAGCTCGGGCCAGATTCTCTCCACCTCATCACGCAGCATGGCAGCCTCCCGTCGTTGCTACCGTCGTTTCTCGGTCGCGCGGCCGTAGGTGTCGATCATCTCGGCGAACCGGTCACGGATCGTGTCGGCGAGCATCCACGGGGTGATCCGGAAGGTCCAGTTGCCGTCGCCGACCGCCGGCGTGTTCATGCGGCAGTCGCCGCCGAGCCCAGCGAGGTCCTGGTGAGGTACGATCGCGAGGTCGGCGACCGAGCTCAGGGCGAGGCGGATGAGGTCCCAGTGGATCTCGCGACCGTCGGTACCAATGTAGTTCAGGACGAGCTCGCGCTCGGCGTCGTTCGCATCGTCGACGAACCAGCCGCGCGACGTGTTGTTGTCGTGCGTACCGGTATAGACGACGAGGTTTCGGGTGTGGGCGTACGGGATGAAGCTCGATCGCGGCTCGGGGCAGAAACCGAAGTGGAGGATGGCCATGCCGGGCAGGCCGAGCTCGTCGCGCAGCTCGACCACGTCGTCGGTGATCTCGCCGAGGTCCTCGGCGACGAACGGGAGCCCGCCGAGCTCGTCGGCGACGAGGTCGAAGAACGCCCGGCCGGGGCCGGCCACCCAACGTCCGTTGGTGGCGACCTCCGCGTCACCGGGAACCTCCCAGTACGACGCGAAGCCGCGGAAGTGGTCGAGACGGACGAGATCGACCATGCCGAGGGTGTGTCGCAGCCGCGCGACCCACCACCGGTACTGGTTGTCAGCCATGCGCCGCCAGTCGTACAAAGGGTTGCCCCACAGCTGGCCCGTGGCCGAGAAGTAGTCCGGCGGCACGCCGGCGACGACGGTCGAGCGTCCAGCGTCGTCGAGCAGGAAGAGCTCGCGTCGGGACCAGACCTCGGCCGAATCGTGGGCGACGAAGATCGGGATGTCGCCGAACAGCCGGACTCCACGGGTGTCCGCGTGCTGCTTGAGGCGCCGCCACTGGCGGTGGAACAGGAATTGGGCGAAGATCTCGCGCTCCACCTCGACCCGATGATCGTCACGCCAGCCGGCGAGCGTCTCCGGATGGCGGTGGGCGAGGGCGGACGGCCACTCGATCCAGGCCGCGCCGCCAAGATCGGCCTTGACGGCGGCGAACAGCGCCGCGTCGTCGAGCCAGAAACCATGTTGGGCGTGAAATGCCTCGAGCTCGTCCCCGAGCGGGCCAGGCTCGGACCGGAACCGTTCGTGTGCGCGTCGCAGGACCCGGGTCTTCCACTCGTAGACGGCGGCGTAGTCGACCCATGCCTCCGGAAGATCCGGCCGGTCGGCGAGATCTCGGTCGTCGAGGAGGCCGTCGTCGAGCAGCTGTGCCGGGCTGATCAGCATCGGGTTGCCGGCGAAGGTCGAGGTTGCCGAGTACGGCGACTGACCCGGACCGGGGGGGTTGAGCGGCAGAACCTGCCACCAGCCGACGCCGGCGGCGGCGAGCCAATCGACGTAGGCGTGGGCAGTCGGACCGAGATCGCCGATGCCGTCCGGTGACGGCAGGCAGGTGGGGTGGAGCAGGACGCCTGCGCTGCGGTTCATGGCGACCATGGTACGTGAGTTTTGGGGGCCTGAGGGCGTGAGGGCGTTGGGGGGTGGCGGCGTGAGGCAACGGATTGGGCTGTCGAGCGGGTTGACGTCGTGGCGGGGACGATTTCCGACCCGGGGATGATACTCTCCCGCGGGTCGTGCGGGCGCACGAGGACGCCGAGGAGAGACCGCAGATGCTGCCGGCAGTTCACCTGAA
>JASFPU010000357.1:0-4219 GCA_050115855.1 Holophagae bacterium | reverse complement strand
ACCAGCGGTACCAGGCCCTGCACGCCGAGAACGCCGCGTCCGACCTCGAGCTCGACATGGCGAAGATGCAGTTCGACCAGGCCAAGGGCGCCGTCGAACAGGCCTCGGGCGCCGTCCAGTCGGCGGGCTCGGTCGCCGCAGACTCCAAGGTCCGGGCGCCATTCGCCGGCACGGTGGTGCGCACCCTGGTCGAGGTCGGCGATCTCGCCGCGCCGGGACGGCCGTTGGTGCGCGTCGAGTCGCGCGGCGGCCGGCAGATCTGGCTCGACGTCCGAGAGTCCGACATCCAGAGGCTGCAGCTCGGCGACACGATCACCGTTCGTCTCGACGCCCGCCCCGAGCTCGGCGACATCACCGGAACGGTGCACGAGATCGTGCCGTCCGCAGACTCCGCGACCCACACCTTCACGGTCAAGGTCGATCTCGGCGACCTCGCGGTGCCGTCGGGTCTGAGCGGCCGCGCCTTCTTCGCCGGCGAGGCCGGCCAACGGCTGGTGGTGCCGACCAGCGCCGTCCACCACCGCGGCGGGCTCGAGCTGGTCGTGGTGCGCGCCGAGGATGGCACCGCCCGGACGCGCGCCGTCACAACCGGTCGGATGGTCGGGTCGGACCGCATCGAGATCCTGTCCGGACTCGACGAGGGCGATCAGATCGCGGTCGACCTCGCCGGTCCGGTCGCCGACGGCACCCCGCTGGAGGTGGCGCGATGACCGACGACAGCCGCAGCCCCGAGTCCCGGGCGGAGCGCAGGCCGACGCCGCAGGAGCTCGAGCAGGCGCGTCGCGAGGCGCTGCGCCTCAAGATGACCCGGCGCAGACTCGGCATGGCCGGTCGGATCGGCCGCGCGTTCCTCGAGTCCAAGCTGACGCCGCTGATCATCGTCGCGTCGCTGCTGCTCGGTGCGTTCGCCATCATGGTCACGCCGTCCGAGGAGGAGCCCCAGATCAAGGTGCCGATGATCGACGTCATGGTCGCCGCCCCCGGCGCGACCGCCAAGGAGGTCGAGCACCGGATCATCACCCCGCTCGAGAAGCTGCTGTACGAGATCGAGAACGTCGAGTACATCTACTCGACCTCGCAACCGTCGGGCGGGCTGATCGTCGTCCGGTTCCTGGTCGGCACCGATCCCGATCAGGCGGCGCTCCGGGTCCACACCAAGATCGCGTCGGCGATGGACGACATGCCCGAGGGCATACGGCAGCCGTTGGTCAAGCCGCGCACCATCGACGACGTGCCGGTGGTCGCCTACACCCTGTGGGGCGAGCACGCGACCTCGACCGAGCTCCGCCGGGTCGCCGACGAGCTCAAGGCCGAGGTCACCAAGCACCCGCGGGTCGCCCAGGTCTGGGTCATCGGCGGCCAGCGCCGCGTTGTCCGGGTCGACTTCGACCGTGAGCGGCTGGCGTCGTTCAACGTGTCGCTGCTTCAGGCCTACCAGGCGCTGCAGTCGGTCAACCGGCGGCTGCCGGCCGGTGCCACCGCGGTCGCCAACACCGAGATCTTGGTCGACGTCGGTGAGTTCCTGGCCGATGTCGACGACGTCCGCAAGGTGGTGGTCGGCGGCGCGAACGGCCGCGCGGTCTACCTCGAAGATGTCGCCGACATCAGCGACGGTCCCGAGGAGCCGAGCTCGTACGTCTGGCTCGGCACCGGCCCGGGCGCGCCGGAGAAGGGCCTCGACCGGGCCGGTCTCGACCTGCCGGCGGTGACGCTTTCCGTCGCCAAGAAGCCGGGCACCAATGCGGTCGACATGGTGACCGACCTGGACCGGGTGCTCGACCGACTCGCGGGTCGGGTCATCCCGTCCGACATCCACCTGCTCAAGACCCGCGACTACGGCGCGACGGCCAAGGAGAAGTCCGACGAGCTGCTGACGCACCTCTGGTCGGCGACCCTGGCGGTCGTCCTGCTGATGTGGGTCACGTTGTCGCGGCGCGAGGCGATCGTCGTCGCGGTGGTCATTCCGGTGACCCTGGCGTTGACCCTCGCCGCGTCGTACTTCTTCGGCTACACCCTGAACCGCGTCAGTCTGTTCGCGCTGGTGTTCTCGATCGGAATCCTGGTCGACGACGCGATCGTCGTCGTCGAGAACATCCACCGCCACATCCGGCTCCGCTGGGGACGCGTCAAGCAGGCCACGGTGTACGCCGTCGACGAGGTCGGCAACCCGACGATTCTGGCGACCTTCGCGATCATCTCGGCGCTGCTGCCGCTCGCCTTCGTCCGGGGCCTGATGGGTCCCTACATGCGGCCGATCCCGATCAACGCATCGGCGGCCATGCTGTTCTCGCTCGGCGTCGCGTTCACGATCTCGCCCTGGCTCGCCTTCCGGCTGTTCCGCAAGGAGGCCGAGCGCGAGGACGACGCGGGGTCACCCGATGAGGAGTACGAGGAGCCGAAGGACAGCCGGATCTCGCAGATCTACGACCGCGCCATGCGGCCGTTGATCCGGACGCGGATCCTGCGGTACGTCTTTCTCGCCGGAGTCGCGCTGCTGCTGGTCGGATCGATGCTGACGGTCGCGTTCGGCTTCACCACGGTCAAGATGCTGCCGCACGACAACAAGTCGGAGCTGCAGATCGTCATCGACGCCCCCGAGGGATTCACTCTCGAGCAGACCAACGCCGCGGCGCGCGAGATCGCCGGCGTCTTCCGCACGCTGCCCGAGGTGACCGACTACCAGGTCTACGTCGGCACATCGGCGCCGTTCAACTTCAACGGGCTGGTCCGCCACTACTTCCTGCGCTCGGGCTCGCACGTCGCCGACATCCAGGTCAACTTCGTCCACAAGGAGAAGCGCGACCTGAAGTCGCACGACCTCGCAAAGAAGGTGCGCGACCTGCTGGTCCCGGTCGCCGAGCCGCTCGGCGTCACGCTCAAGGTCGCCGAGATCCCGCCCGGCCCACCGGTGATGTCGACCCTGGTGGCCGAGATCTACGGCCCGACGCTCGACGGTCGGCTCGACATCGCGGAGCAGGTGCGCGACGTGTTCGCCGGCACCGATGGCGTGGTCGATGTCGACTGGGAGGTCGAGGCGACCGGGCCGCGCTACGAGATCCACATCGACCGCGACAAGGCGATGCGCCGCGGCATCACCCCCGAGCAGGTGGCGCGGACCCTCCGCATCGCCCTCGACGGCGCCGACGCCGGCCTGCTCCACGTCGCCACTAGCCGCGCGGAGGTGCCGATCGTGCTCCGCCTCGACCGCGCCCAGCGCGCCCACATGGACGACCTGCTCCAGCTCGCCGTCCACTCCGGCTCGGGCGCCATGGTCCCGCTGTCCGAGATCGCCTCGGTGGTCGAGGATCACCGCGAGCGCAACCGGTACCACAAGAACCTGCAGCCCGTGACCTACGTCTACGGCGAGGTCGCCGGACGGTTCGAGGCGCCGGTCTACGCCATCTTCGAGATGGGCAAGCAGCTCGCCGACATTGTCACACCGCTCGGCAACGAGCTCGAGATCGTCGCCACGCACCTGCCCGAGGACTCGACGCGCTACATCATGAAGTGGGACGGCGAGTGGCACATCACCTACGAGGTGTTCCGCGACATGGGCATCGCCTTCGCCGTCGTGATGGTGCTGATCTACGTGCTCATGGTCGGCTGGTTCAAGTCGTTCATCACGCCGGTGATCATCATGGTGCCGATCCCGCTCACCCTGGTCGGCATCCTGCCGGCGCACGGGATCTTCAACGTCTTCTTCACCGCGACGTCGATGATCGGCTTCATCGCCCTGGCCGGCATCATCGTCCGCAACTCGATCCTGCTCGTCGACTTCATCAACCTCGAGCTCAAGGCCGGCGAGCCGCTCGAGGAGGCGGTGGTCAAGGCCGGCGGGGTGCGGCTGCTGCCGATCCTGCTGACCCAGCTGTCGACCATCGTGGGCGCCTCGTTCATGCTGTCCGACCCGATCTTCCAGGGCCTCGCCCTGGCGATGATCTCGGGCATCATCGTGTCCACCGTGCTGACCCTCGGGGTCATCCCGGTGCTGTACTACATGTATCTCAAGACTGTCGGTGTCGAGAATGTCGTGGAGGTCGATTGACTCGATCCCGTTCCCGTTCACGATCCCGTTCCCGAGAGACTCTTTCCAGGATCTGGATCGGGAACGAAATGAACGCAAAGGAGAACCCAACATGACCGTCAACGAAGCGCTTCGCGCCATGGCCGGAATCGTCGTCCTGCTGTCCCTCGCCCTCGGCTACTGGGTCAGCCCCTA
>JASFPU010000356.1:0-4223 GCA_050115855.1 Holophagae bacterium | reverse complement strand
GCACCTGGCGGAACCGTCCGAGGTGGCGTGCACCGGCGCCGATCTCGGCAAGCCACACGGTTCGGAGCCGCTCGACGAAGACGTCCGGCGCGTCGTCCCGGATCGACCGGCGGAGCTCGGCGAGCGCGTCCACCGCAGCCGTCAGGGCGTCGCGCCACATCGGAACGAGATCGAGCCCCGGCAGACCGCCGCGAACCGGTACGTCCAGGACAATGCGCCGCGCGATCTCGAGCGTCGCCGGGTCGTCGCCGTCGAGCTCGGCGACCGCCGCCGGGAAGCCCGCATTCCACAATGGGGCGAGCGCCGCGTCCGGCACGCCGACGGCATCCGAGCGGATCACGGTGAGCAGCGCCAGCGCGTCCGCCGGCTCGAGCACGGCGCGGACGAGCGCCGCGGCCTCGACGATCTCGCGCTGCCGGTAGTACTCCCGCTCGCGCGTCACGTCGAACGGCACGTCGAGCTCGCGCAGGGCCTCGAGGATCTGATTTTGCCTGGTTGTCGAACGGATCAGCACGGCGACGTCGCCGAAGCGCACATCCGCCTCGTCGTGCAGTCGGCGGATGTCAGCGGCGACGGCGGCCGCCTCGAGCGCCGTCATGTCGTCGCTGCGCTGCTTCGACGGGTCGATCGCGCCGTCGTCGCCAGCACACCAGCACAGCCAATGCTCGACCGCGCTCCACGGCGGGCGATCGAAGCCGGGCGAGGTGGCACGATCGCCGGTCGCCTCGAGCGGCTCGAAGACCGGTTGGAACCCGCGTTCACGGTGCATGACCGGCGCCACCACCCGCTCGACCTCGTCGAGGATCGGTTTGACCGAGCGGAAGTTGCGGGTCAGCGGTCGGGTGGCGCCGCCGGCCGCTTCGACCTCGTCGACAAAGGCGTCGTAGGCCGCGAGGTCGGCGCTGCGCCAGGCGTAGATCGACTGCTTGGGATCGCCGACGACGAAGAGCCCCGGCCGCTCGTCGGGCGGGCCCGCCAGCGCGAGCCGGCGGACGATCCGGCACTGAACGTCGTCGGTGTCCTGGAACTCGTCGACGAGCAGCTGATCGATGGCTCTGCGGGTCGAGCGGCAGATCCCCTCGTGCTCTTCGAAGAGCCGTGCGGTGCGTTCGAGGAGGTCCTGGAAGGTCGCAATGCCGCGTTGATCGCGGCGCCGGTCGACCTCCGCGAGCAGACCGTGCAGCAGCCGCCGCGCGGCGCTGAACGCCTCCGGGTCGAGCCCTTTGACTGCGGCGAGCCGATCGAAGATCTGTCCCGAGAGCTCGCAGAACCGCTCGGCATCGTCGGCGAGCGCGACGGCCTCCTTCTTGCCGAGCGTGCCTTTCGACCAGCTCCGCAGCCGGTCCCGGCCGCTTCGGTCGAGAAGGGTGATGGCGGCGGCGAGCTCTGCGAACCCCACGTCACCGGCGAGCCGTTGGCTCATCTTCGACACGGCACCCACGGTTTCCACCGCGACCTTGACGCCCTTCAATCCGGCGAGTCGTCCGGCCTCCAGCGCCAGCAGGTCGCGGAGCGGTCTCCGCACACTCTCGACGGCGTCGGCCGCCGTGCGATCGTCGAACGGATCGCGCGCGAGATCCGCCGAACGCGCACCGGCGGCGACGAGGTCGCGCAGCGCTTCGGCGATTCGCGCCGGACCGACCCCGGCGCGGGCGAGCCGCTCCCAGTCGGCCGAGCCGCGGTGCAGGTCGAGCTCGCGCAACGCCTCGAGCACGACCTCGTCGACCAGCGCCTCGACGACGGCGCCGTCGGCGTCGATCTCGAACCTCGGGTGGAGCCCAGCCTCGAAAGGATGGGCCGTGAGGGCCCTCTGGCAGAAGGCGTGAATCGTCGTCACGCCGAGCCGGTGGACCTCGTCGACGAGAGAGCGCGCGCGGGCTTCGAGCTCGCCGTCCTCGAGACCGGCGATGACCTCGCCGGCGACCCATCCTACCGGCTCGCTTCCGTTTGCGAGCCCGCTCAGCGCCTCACCGATCCGCGTCGCCATCTCGGCCGACGCCGCCTCGGTGAAGGTGATGGCGACAACGCCCTCGATCACTCGGCGGGCGGTCTCGCCGTCGGCCCCGTCGTCGCTCCTGTGCAGCTCCCAGCCCGGGCCGACGCACCAGGCGGCGACCCGGGCGACGAGCAGCGCTGTCTTGCCGGTGCCGGCTCCCGCCTCGATGACCAACGGACGGCGGAACTCGCTCTGCGCCAGTGCACGCGTCGCCTCGTCTCCGAGCGGGACCGACGCCGCGCTCATGGCGTCTCCTCGTCCCGGTCGACACCGAGCCACCACAGCCGACGGGCGGCACCGAAGGGTCCATCGGCACGTTCGTCGCCGCCCTCCATGAGCTCGACGAGCTGGTCGACGAACGCCGAGTCGTTCCTTCGGCAGGCTTCGGCAACCGGGCAGTAGCGACAGTGATCCGCCGGCCTGCCCTCGGGCTCGACGACCCGGGGGAAGGCGACCCCGGTGGACCTCGCCGACGAGATCGTCACCACCGCGTTGGCGAACGCAGCGCTCAGCTCGGGATCATCGCTCGCGGCCTCGGCGACGCGACAGTCCGGCGGTGCGTCGCCGATGTCCGGCTTGAGCGACACGTAGCGGCCGCGGCCGACCCCCGCCGGCGCCGCCATGGCATACGCGGCGGCCTGGAGCTTCCGTCCGCGTCGAACCTCCCGCATGAGGTGGTCGGAGCGAACGGTGGGGGTCTTGACCGTCGAAACCGGCCTCCCGGTCTTGTAGTCGGTCGCCACCGGACCGACATCGAGGCGGTCGGCGCGGAAGGCGACGGCCGGCCCGCCTGCAACCGGCCCGACCTCGCCCTCGATTTCCGCCGCGAGAACGTCGTCGAGGTTCGTTCCACCTCGCCACTCGATCTCGGCCGCGACATCGAGCACCGGTCGCGCACGGGCGACGAGCAGCGGCACCAGCCCGAAGCCACCGAGACCCTCGTCGAAGACGACCCTTCTGGCGGCGTCATCGAGCAGCATTTCGAGCCGGTCCGAGGACGGCCACGGCACGCTGATCGGCGCGTGAGCCAGCGCCTCGTCGAACGCGACCCGCACCGCGTCACGACCGCCGGTGACGATCCGCTCGAGCACGTCGTGGACCACGGAGCCGAGCAGCCGCTGGTCGGGATCGGGAATCCCGAGGTGCGGGTCGGGCAGCGGCCGGATGCCGAGCCCCCGCTCGAGGTGCGCCTGGAGCGGGCAGATTGCCGTCCGCTCGAGAACGGTCACCCACACCCGGTCGCCGAGGCCGACATCGCCGAGAAATCCGGACCACGGACCGGCGTCGGTCGCCGACGGGCGCCGCTCGACCGCCCGCACGACGGCGAGGCGGGCTGCAGCGACGCGCTCAGGCGGAATCGACGCGGTCGAACCCGCTCCCCTACCCTCGTGAACGGCCAGGGCGAGCAGGTCATCGAGATCGGCAGAGCTCACTGCGGATGCCAAGCGCACGGCGTGCTCGTACGCCGGCCGGGCCCCGTCGGGCTCGGCATCGGGCGACCACAGTCCCGGAACGGTGCTGACGTCGACCGAGCCGCCGGTCCTTCTGAGCCGCTCGGCAAACGGAGACGGCGCCATCTTCGAACCGTTCTCGCGCAGGTGCCAGCTCAGGCGGACATCGGGCGCCGACGACACGAGCTGGGCGTAGAGGTACCGCTCCTCGTCCGCCGACCGCGCCTTCACCGGCATCTCGGGCAGCACGTCGGTCGCCAGCCGCCCCCGGACCAGATCGGGGAGCATCGCGTCGTCGGTCACCTGGCGCGGGAAGACCCCGCGGACGAGCCCGCAGACGATGAGGTGATCGAAGGTCCTCGCCCGCGCCTCGGTCACGGTGAGCAGTTGGACGCCACCGCCAGCTCCGCCGACCGGCTGCTCGCCGACCGTCTCGAGCCGCTCGATGAGCGCCGTTCGCCACTCGTCGGCATCGAGCTCCATCCCCTTCGGAAACTCGGCGGCGAGGCTCGCCAGGGCGTCGGCAACCTCGGCTGCGGCGCCGTTCGTCGTCCAGCCCAACGCGTCGAACAGACGCTGCGTCTGCGCGTGGTGCGTCTCGGCCGACGCCGATGACGGCCAGCCGTCGAGCACCGCCAGCAGCTCGCGCACGCGGTCCGCCGCCTCCGTGACCCGGGACGAAGCCAGCCGAGCGCTCCGGCCCGGCGCCGGTGCGTCGCCGTCGGCAACCGGCACACCGTCGGCCAGCGGCAGCGGCACGTCGCGGACGAGCCGCG
>JASFPU010000355.1:0-4223 GCA_050115855.1 Holophagae bacterium | reverse complement strand
TCTTCGTCTGTTTGCAAATCCGGATCCCCTTCCGCGGTGACGAGCCCCTGCCGGCCGGTGGGACCAGTCGATAACGCACGGTCGAACCGCGACGCGGTCGGACCGCGTGCCTGCGTGATCCGCGAATATTGCTAAAATCGCGGCTCGGAGGATTGCCATGCGTCCACTGTCAGCCCGGATCATCGTCGCCGTCACGGTCGTCGCAACGCTTGCGTCCGCCGCTCCGAGCGGCGCCTGCACCGCATTTCTGCTCAAGCACCCGGCAGGGCCGGTGATGGCGATGAACTTCGATTGGGACGTCCCGTCCGGCATGGCCGTCGTCAACCCCAGGGGTCTGGCCAAGATCGCGCTCATCGACGAAGGTCTGACGCCGGTCCGTTGGACGTCGCGCTACGGCAGCGTGACCTTCAACCAGTACGGACGCGAGTTTCCGATCGGTGGCATGAACGAGACCGGGCTCGCCATGGAGGTCCTCTGGCTCGCCGACACCGAGTACCCCGCGCCCGGCGATCGCCGATCGATCGGCGCGCTTCAGTGGGTCCAGTACTGCCTCGACAGCTTCCGTTCGGTCAGCGACGTCGTCGCCAGTGCGTCGGAGCTCGCGATCTCCAGTACGGCACCGCTGCACTTCTTGGCCTGCGATCCGAGCGCCAACTGCGCCGTCATCGAGTTTCTGGACGGTCGGCTGGTGTCGCGCAGCGAGCGAACCCTGCCGCTTCCGGTCCTGACCAACGACACCTATGCCGCATCGCTCGAGTACCTGAACCGGACGCTCGGGTACGGCGGCGAGCCGGTCGAACCGACCGGCCCCGGGTCGCTGCCGCGGTTCGCCCGCGCCGCCGGTGGCACGCATCTCGCGCGGACCAAGGGCGGCGACGACCCGGTCGGCGCGGCGCTCGCGATCCTCGACGACGTCGCCCAGCCGGGGCGGACGCAGTGGAGCGCGGTCTACGAGCTCCAGAAGGGGCGGGTGGATTTTCGCAGCGCTGCGAACCCGAACCTGCGAGCGATCCGGCTCGCCGATCTCGATCTCGACTGCACCGCCGAGCCGCTCGTGCTCGACCTCGCCTCGGACGGTCAGGGGGACGTCACGTCGGCGCTCGTGCCCTACTCAACCGCAGCCAATCGCCGGCTGATCATGGCGGGCTTCAGCGCCGACAAGGTCGCGGCACCTTCGAAGGAGACCATCGAGCGAATGGTGTCCTACCCGGACGACCTGACGTGCACCTTCGCGGCCGACTCCCGGTAGCGATCCGGAGCAGGCTCAGTTTTCGTCGTACAGCTCGTCGATGACGTCGGAGAAGACCTCGCGGATGACCCGGCGTTTGAGCTTCAGAGTCGGCGTCAGCGTGCCGTCGTCCACCGACAGGCCGTGCGAGATCACCGCGAAACGCTTGATCGACTCGTAGCGGGCGAGCGTCACGTTGATCGCGTCGATGTGCTCGGCGAGGGAGCCACGGATCAGCTCGCACCGCGCTGCGCTCTCGACATCTCTGGCGTCACTCCCGACAGCCTCGGCGATGCCGCAGATCCGGTCCGGGTCGAGCGCGATGAGAGCGGCCAGATACTTGCGCCCGTCGCCGACCACCACTGCCTGGGCGACGCCGGGGATGGTCTTGAGCTTGGCCTCGATCGGCACGGGTGCCACGTTCTTGCCGCCAGAGGTCACGATGATCTCCTTCTTCCGGTCGGTGACCCAGAGGAAGCCGTCGTCATCGAGTGCACCGATGTCGCCGGAGTGGACCCAGCCCTCGTCATCGATCGTCGCCGCGGTCGACTCCGGGTCCCGGTGGTAGCCGATGAAGACGTGCGGTCCCCGGAACAGGATCTCGCCGTCGTCGGCGACCCGGAGCTCGGTTCCGGGGATCGCCCAGCCGGCTGAACCGATCTTGTATCGATCGGCGGTCGAAAACGTCGCGGGGCCGGCGCACTCGCTCATGCCGTAGACCTCCAGAACCGGGATGCCGAGGCTGAAGAAGAAATCAAGGGTCGATCGCGCCATGGGCGCGGCGCTGGTGACGAACGCTCGGGTCCGGTCGAATCCGAGGCGGCGCCGTACGGCGCGAAACACCAACCGGTCCGCGAGGGGCCAGGACGACGGACGACGCCCGCCCCGTTGCACCGCGCGCGCGCCGGCGAGCCCGACACCGCGTGCCCAGCGCACCAGGCGGCGGCGCACCGCTCCGCTCGCGGCGCCGGCCGCTTCCATGCGCGCCTGGATCTTCTCCCACACCCTGGGTACCGCGAAGAAGAACGTCGGACGAACCTCTCGCAGCGTCTCCGCGAGGGTCTCCAGGCTCTCTGCGAAGCACACGGCGCCGCCGACCAGCAGCGGCAGGTAGAGCGAGATCAGCTGCTCGGCGATGTGGCTCAGCGGCAGGTAACTGACGAGCACGTCGTGCTCGGTCACATGGAACTGGCGAACCATGGCGTCGGCGACCCAGAGCACGTTGAAGTGTGACAGCACAACACCCTTCGGTTCACCAGTGGTCCCCGACGTGTAGATCAACGTGCACGGTGAGTCCGGCTCGAGCGCCTCGATGCGACGATCCAGGGCGTCGATCGGAATCTCGTCCGCCGCGGCGAGAAACTCGCGCCAGGTCAGCACGCCATGCCCACCGGAGCCGTCCATCGTGACCACCGCGGTCAATCGCTCACGGCAGTCGGCCAACCGATCGAGCTGCTCCGGGTGCTCGATGAACGCGACCCGGGCGTCGCAGTTGTCGACGATGAAGGCGCACTGCTCGGGCGTGCTCGTGGTGTAGATGCCACTCGGCAGCCCGCCGGCTGCGATGGTCCCGAGGTTGGCGGCGAACCACTCCGGGCGGTTGCCGCCGATGATCACCGTATTTTGCCCCGGCTGGACTCCGAGCGCCATCAGGGCGCGACCGACCCGGCGGACCAGCGTTCGGTAGTCCGACCAGTTCGTGGTCCGCCAGCCGTCGGCAGACCTGAGACGCAGCGCGGTCCGGTCGGGAAACCTGCCGGCCGTATCATCGAGCACGCCGATCACAGTGCACGTGTGCGTCATGCTGCCCGCCACCTCATGTCATCTTGAACCCGGTTGCATGAGCGAAAAACTCCGACAGGCGTCGGAGATCGGTCTCCAGGTCACCCGACGGACGGAGCGGGGCCCCGAATCGGATCACCCGTGTCGAGTAGTTGAACGCGACCGGGACAATCGGAACGTCCGCCCCGACAGCCACATAGTAGAACCCGGTCTTCCAGCGCGCCACGCGACGGCGGGTTCCCTCGGGCGACAGGGCAAGGATCATCGAGTCGTGCTGGGCAAACATCCCGATCGCCTCGTCAACCACGCCCGACGCGGCCCGCCGATCGACGGGGAGACCGCCCAGCCACCGCATCAGCCGACCCAATGGCGGCCGGAAGAGCGTGTGCTTGCCGAGGAAGACGACCCGGATGCCGACCGCGAACATCGCCGCGACGCCGATGACGAAGTCCCAGTTCGACGTGTGCGGGGCGACGATCACGACCGCCTTCGGCAGGTTCGGAATCGAGCCTTCGAAGCGCCAGCCGAGTCCGTTGAACGCCAGACGCCCGAGCCATCTCGAGAACCCGTTACCGCGCGTCGGGACTGCGGGCCCTGGGTGAAGCGTCGTGGTTGTCTGCATGTTGACCGTAAGTGTAGCGCTGAATCTTCCGCGTTTTTGTTACCATTCGGTGATGAGGCGAGCTCGCGGATCTGTACATACCCGCCGTTTCTTCTCGGCGATCGCCGTCACGTTCGCCATCGGCTTCGCGCCGTCGGTGCAGGCCGCGGTCGGCGGGGCGCCGCGGGTGGTGCTGCCCGGTTCCGATCTGGTCGTCGACCACCTCGCGGTCGACCGCGCGACCGGCAACCCCCGGCTGGTCCGGTTCGCCGGAACCCGCCCGGTTCCGGACGGCGACTCTCGAACCGCCAAGGCGATGAATCTGCTCAGCGCGCACGCTGCGGCGTTCGGACTTGCCGCGCCGTCGCACGAGCTGCGCGCGGTGGCGGAGAGCGCCGATGTGCTCGGCGGAGGGAGTGTCTCCTTCCAGCAGGTCTACCTGGGTCTTCCGGTCTTCGGGACTGAGCTCCGGGTCCACTTCGACTCGGTGGGCGCCGTGCGATCGGTCAACGGAACCGTTGTCTCCGACATCGACATCGACCCGGTGCCGCAGATCTCCGCTGTCGACGCCGAGATCACGGCCCGGCGCCTCGTCGCCAAGTCCGCGGGTGT
>JASFPU010000354.1:0-4224 GCA_050115855.1 Holophagae bacterium | reverse complement strand
CGATGCACTTCACCCCTTGACGTCGGAGATCCCATCGACTACCCGTCGATTCAGAACAACCCGGGGTGACCATGCCGGATCGGGATCGGGATCGGGATCGGGATCGGGATCGGGATCGGGATCGGGATCGGGATCGGGATCCGACACACGCGCGCCGAATCCGCTACCCTGACCCCACGATGAGCGAAACCCGGAACGGCGCAACGTACCCGAACGTCGGCGAGAGGTACCGGATCGAAGGGCTTCTCGGCGAGGGCGCGATGGCGCGCGTGTACCGTGCGTTCGATCACCTCCTGCAGCGTCCCGTGGCGCTCAAGGTCCTGCGCTCGCACGACCCGGACGAGATCGAGCGCTTCCAGCACGAGGCGCGCGCCCAGGCCAGCCTCGAGCACGAGCACATCTGCCGCGTGTTCGACGTCGGTGAGGTCGAAGGAACGGGCTACCTCGCAATGCAGCTCGTCGACGGCCGGACGCTGCGTGCGATCGCACCCCGGCTCCCGCTCGACGCCAAGATCGACCTCGTCGAGCAGGTGGCGCGCGCGATCCAGGCGGCCCACGACGCCGGCGTCGTGCACCGCGACATCAATCCCGGCAACGTGATGGTCGAGCGGCGATCCAACGGCGTCCTGCACGCGTACGTCGTCGATTTCGGCATCGCCCGCCCTCCCGGCGGCGATGGGGAGGCCGATCGCCCCGCAACCGCCGGAGCAGCGGCCTTCATGGCCCCGGAGCTGCTGCTCGGCGAGGCCGCCGGATCCCATCAGGGTGTCGACGTCTACGGGCTCGGCGCGACACTGTACGCGGTGATCGCAGAGCAGGCGCCGTACTTCGCCGAAACCCGAGACGAGACCGTGCAGCTCGTGCTGACGACCGATCCGGTCCGCCTCGGGATGGTGGCGCCGGGCACGCCGGTCGACATCGAGACCATCGCGGCGACCGCGATGGCCCGGGATCCGGTCCGGCGCTACCGCGATGCGCGCACGCTGGCCGACGATCTCCGACGATGGCGCGCCGGTCAGCCGATCACCGCCGCGCCGCTCAACCCGGCGTCCAGACTCCGTCCGTGGTGGCGGGTGAACCGGGTCGCCGTCGGGCTGGGGGCTGCGGCGCTGGCCGCCCTCGCCGGTTCGATCGCGATCACGGTCTGGTTGCACGCCAGGGACGTCGAACGACGCGTCCTGGTCGACGAGCGCTGGCATCAGGTCGAGCAGATGGACCGCCTGCTGCGGCGGGCGCGGATGCTCCCCGTCCACGACACCGGTGACGCCGAACGGGCGGTCCGGCGGGAGCTCGACGCGGTCGAGGCGAGCCTCATGGAGCACGGACCGCTGGCGGTCGGCCCGGCCTACACCGCGCTCGGTTTCGGACACCTCCTGCTGCGCGACTTCGACACGGCGGAGAGCTGGCTCGCGGCGGCTGTCGAGCACGGGTCGGACAGCGCGCGGGTCGAAACCGCGCTCGGCATCGCCCGGGCGATGCGGATACTCGACGACCGACGCCACCCGGGGGCGCCACACGGCGGCGCGCTGCCCTCGGTCGAGGAAACGCTCCGCAACCTCGGCAGGTCGGGGCCCGACACCGTCGACCGGAACCTGTTCCACCGGGCTCTCGGGTTGGCCGTTGCGGACCGGCTCGACGAGGCGATCGCGGCCGCGCACGAATCCGCCGACCGCGTGCCGTGGCTGTACGAGGCCGTCCAGCTCGAGGGCGATCTCCTGGTCGAGCGGGCGGAGCGCCATCGTCGGCGCGGCGAGGTCGGCGCGGCGCTCGACGACCTGGAGCGCGCCGGCGACGCTTACGCTCGCGGCCTCGCCGTCGCGCGCAGCGACGGCTGGTTGCACGAGGCCGAGGCGGAGCGACTGCTGACCATGGCCGAGCTGCTGGGACCGGCAGACCACAGGACTCCGGAGCTGCTCGAGCACGCCCGCCGCGCCGCCGACCTGGCGGCGACGGTGCGTCCCGGCCGACCGGAACACGCCGTGCTCGACGCGAGGATCGACGTGCTGTACGCCGAGCATCTGGTGGCGACCGGCGCCGACGGTGGGACCGCCCTGTCCGACGCCGCGCGAGCGGTGGAGCGCGCCCGGGATCTCGAACCCGACAACCCGACCGCAGCGGCGCTGCGGGACCGGATCGATACCCTGATCCCGGAATCGGCTCGACCCCGCTCTCGTTGATGCGCGATAATGCTGCGGTCCGCGACCGGCGGCCGAACGGAACCATGAACAC
This sequence comes from Holophagae bacterium, assembly GCA_050115855.1. Lineage (GTDB taxonomy): Bacteria > Acidobacteriota > Thermoanaerobaculia > Thermoanaerobaculales > Sulfomarinibacteraceae > JAHECW01. Next base: position 1,995 of record JASFPU010000354.1, on the reverse strand, counting down.
GACACGAAGCTTCTGCATCATCGCCCACATCGACCACGGGAAGTCGACCCTCGCCGACCGGCTGATTCAGCACTGCGGCGCGGTCGAGGACCGTGATTTCCGGGACCAGATCCTCGACTCGATGGACATCGAGCGCGAGCGCGGAATCACCATCAAGTCCAACACCGTGACCCTGAGCTACCAGGCGAGGGACGGTGAGACCTACCGCCTGAACCTCATCGACACCCCGGGCCACGTCGACTTTTCACACGAGGTGCGCCGGTCGCTGATGTCGTGCGAGGGCGCACTGCTGCTCATCGACGCGTCGCAGGGCGTCGAAGCCCAGACCGTCGCCAACATGTACCTCGCGCTCGAGTACGACCTGGAGATGGTCCCGGTGATCAACAAGATCGATCTCCCGGCGGCCGACGTCGACCGGGTGAAGGAGGAGATCGCCGACGATCTGGGGCTCGATCCGGACGACGCGGTGCTGTGCTCGGCCAAGACCGGGCAGGGCATCGAGGACGTCCTCGAGGCGATCGTCACCCGGTTGCCGCCGCCGGCCGGAGACCCCGACGCCCCGCTCCAGGCGCTGATCTTCGACGCCGAGTACGACCCCTACCGGGGCGCGGTGCTGCTGTGCCGGGTCATGGAGGGCACCCTCCGCCCCGGTCAGGAGCTGCTCCTCATGCACACGCGGACGATCCACGAGGTCGAGGAGGTCGGCCTGCTGCAGCTCAAGCAGGTGGCGGTGCCGGAGCTCGCGGCCGGGTCGGTGGGGTACGTCATCGCCGGCATCAAATCGGTGTCCGACATCAATATCGGCGACACCATCACCGATGCCGACGCGCCGGCCGACCGGCCCCTGCCGGGCTACAAGGAGGCGAAGCCGGTCGTCTTCTCGTCGATCTACCCGATGTCCACCGAGGAGTACCCCGACCTGGTCAAGGCGCTCGACAAGCTCAAGCTCAACGACGCCTCGCTGACCTTCGAGAAGGACTCGTCGGCGGCGCTCGGCTTCGGCTTCCGGTGCGGCTTCCTCGGCCTGCTCCACCTCGAGGTCGTCACCGAGCGCCTGCGCCGCGAGTACGACCTGTCGTTGATCCTGTCCGCACCGTCGGTGCGCTACCGGGTGACCACGACCGACGGCGAGGTCGTGGCGGTCGACAACCCGAGCTTCTACCCCGATCCGGGCGAGATCGAACGGACCGAGGAGCCCTACATCAAGGCGTCGGTCATGATGCCGGAGAAGTACGTCGGCCCCGTGATGGAGCTGTGCATGGAGCGGCGCGGCGAGAACACGACCTTCCACTACCTCGCCGTCGGCCGCGTCGAGCTGACCTCCGAGATGCCGCTCGCCGAGGTCGTCTTCGACTTCTATGACCGGCTCAAGTCGACCACCCAGGGCTACGGCTCGTTCGACTACGAGATGCTCGACTACCGCGAGACCGATCTGGTCAAGGTCGACATCCTGGTCAACGGTGAGCCGGTCGACGCCCTCGCCCAGCTGGTCCACCGGGATCGGGCCCGGGCGCGCGCCATGCACTACTGCGAGCGGCTCGAGGACACGATCCCGCGCCAGCAGTTCAAGATTGCCATCCAGGGCGCCATCGGCGGCGACATCATCGCGCGCAAGACCATCAACGCCTACCGCAAGGACGTCACCGCCAAGTGCTACGGCGGCGACATCACCCGCAAGCGCAAGCTGCTCGAGAAGCAGAAGAAGGGCAAGAAGCGGATGAAGATGGTCGGCAACGTCGAGATCCCTCAGTCGGCCTTCGTCGCCGTGCTCAAGACCGATCGGGATTGACGGCGCGTCTCGAGCCGCGCCCGATGCTGGATGTTGGATGCTGGATGGTGACACCGGGCCGTCGCGCTCGGCGATTCCGTGAGGGACGGGGGCACGGGTGCGTGGGTGGAGGGGTGTGATAATTCGGAGTGATGAACCTCGCAGGCCTGTACGTCCACGTTCCGTTCTGTACCTCGGTGTGCCCGTACTGCGATTTCGCGGTGACG
>JASFPU010000353.1:0-4229 GCA_050115855.1 Holophagae bacterium | reverse complement strand
CAGCATCTCGTACATCACCAAGCCCAGCGAGTAGATGTCCGACCGTGTGGTGGCCGGCTTGCCCTCGATCTGCTCGGGCGACATGTAGGCCGGGGTGCCGAGAATCTCTCCCGTACCGGTCACCGTCAGCTGTCCGGCGTCGCTGACCTGCGGCCGGGCGAGACCGAAGTCCGCGATCACGGCGCGCGTGCCGGCGCCCTCGGGCACCAGGAAGATGTTCGACGGCTTGAGGTCCCGGTGGACGATGCCCTTGGCGTGCGCCGCTCCGAGACCCGCGACCAGCTGCTCGACGACCTCGTACGCCTCGTCGGGAGGCATCACGCCGCCGTTGCGCAGCCGGGCTCGCAGCGACTGGCCGGCGAGCAGTTCCATGGTCAGGAAGACCACGTCCTCGCCCTCCGGTCGGACGTGGCGACCCAAGTCGAAGATGCGGCAGACGTTCCGATGGCTGACCTGGCGCGCGACCTGGATTTCGCGCCGGAACCGCTCGAGCGACGTGGTCCGGTCGTCCTCCTTGGGCAGGATCGTCTTCAACGCGACGCTGTCGCCGAGCTCGCGATCGCGGACCTGATAGACCTCGCCCATGCCGCCGCGCGCGATGAAGCGCTCGACCTCGTACCGACCCGCCACCACCTGACCGGTCGTGAAGGTCGGCTTGAAGACGATGTCCTTTTCGTCGAGCCGAACCGGGCTGACGTTGGTCAGCGTCCCGTCGTCGTCGACGAGCCGGCGGCCGTCATCCGATCGGTCAGCCACCCACCCTCCTGAGCACCGCGCGTCCGAGCATCCGCAGCCGCTCGGACCAACTGAACCGCCAGAAGTTCGTTGCCACCACACCGCGGCTGAAGTAGGTCCTGTCGGAGTAGTCGATGGCCACCTCGACGATCACCGGCGTCCGCTTTCGGACGAGCTGTAACGCGCTCGAAATCACGCCGTCGAGCTCGGCGTCGCGCAGCACCCTGAAGTAGCGGCAGCCGACCGCCTCGGCAAGCGCCTGAAGCTTGTAATCGGGCAGGACGCTGCAGCTTTCCCGGTTGAGCGGCACCTTCTGAAACTCGGCGATGAGCCCGTGCTTGCCGTCCCTGAGGACGCACATCAACGGTGCGGCGCCGTAGGTCGCCGCGGTCAGGGCCTCGAGCCCGGTCATCAGAAACGCACCGTCGCCGGCCAGCGCCACGACGTCGCGATCCGGGTTGGCGAACGCGGCGCCGATCGACGCCGGCACCGAGTACCCCATGCACGAGAAGTCGATCGGCCCGATGAAGCACCTCGGGTGGTTGAGTCGGAGGTGCTCGGCGGCCAGAAACGTCCCGTTGCCGCTGTCCGTGACGTAGATCGCGTCGTCCGTGCAGTGCCGTTGGAGCGACTCGAACAACGCGTTCGGGGTGACGCGGTCCTTTGACGGCGACGACCGCCACTCGTTGCGGACCCGGGCATGGCCGTCCGCGATCTCCCGGATCAGCTCACCCGCCGGCCGGGCGCCGCTGATCAGACCGGTCAGCGCATCGAGAAAGGCCCGCGCATCGGCCGCGACCGCCAGCGTCGTCGCCACGTTGCGACCGAGCACCTCGGGGTCGACGTCGATGTGGATCACGGTCTCCGGCAGCGACATGCCGTAGGAGCCGGTGGCGACCTCACCGAACCGGCAGCCGACCGCAAGCAGGCAGTCGCAGCGGTCGATGATCGACCGGACGAAGGCCGGCGCCGCCCGCCCGATTCCGGTCCACAGCCAGAGCGGGTGGGACTCCGGGAACACACCCTTCCCCTGGAATGTCGTCATCACGGGCGCGCCGAGCTGCTCAGCGAGCGTGATGAGCGCGTGTCGGGCGCCGGCCGCACCGGCGCCGACGTAGAGCGCCGGTTGGCTGGCCTCACCGAGCAGCCGAGCGGCGCGTTCCACGAGATCGCGGGCCATCGGCGCGTCCGGCTCCGGGTCGGGCGTCCACGACGGCTCGTCGACGTCCTGGGTCAGCATCAACAGGTCGGCCGGCACCTCGACCGCGACCGGGCCGGCGGGCGCGCGGCGGGCAATCTGGAAGGCGTGACGGATGGTCGGATAGATCTCGTCGGCCGACCCGATCCGCATCGCCGCCTTGGTCACCGGACGCACCATCGCGAGCTGATCGACATCGTGAAGCTGGAACGCCGCGCCGGTGTCCTGCCGGATACCGCACGCCAGCACGACGAGCGGCACGCCGTCCATGAACGCTTCCGCGATACCGGACATGCTGTGGGTGACGCCGGCGCCGGGGACCACGTTGAGCACCCCGACCAGATCCGACGTGCGCGACACGCCGTCGCCGACGAACGCGCCGGCAACCTCGGAGGTGACCAGGATCGGGTCGACACCCGGTTGGTTCTCGAGCGCGTCGTACAGCTCGATATTGTGGGTGCCCGGAATGCCGAAGGTGAACCGGACACCTTCATCGGCGAGGGCACGAGCGACGAGCACTGAGCCCCGGACCTTCATGCCGCCAACAGCTCCCGGGCGTGGGTGCGGATGTCCTCAGCGACCCGGTCGGCGAGCGCCATGACCGTGATGTACGGGTTGATCTCCGAGGCCTGCGGGAACAGGCCCGAGTCCGCGACATAGAGGCCGCGGGCGCCGTGCACCCGGCCCCACGCATCGGTCACGGAGTCCGTCCGGTCGCGGCCCATCCGGCAGCCGCCCATCATGTGCGCGCTGGTGACCGAGATCTTGCCCGGCAGCACCCCCGAGCGTGGGATCAGATCCTCGACCCGGTCGGCGTCGCGCCGGTCGATGAAGAACGACACACCGGCCGGAGCGTGGACCCGGCGTGCACCGGCGGCGAAGAAGATCCGGGCGCTCTCGATCATGCTGCGGTGCAGTGCGTCCAGCACCTCCGGTCCCATCGTGTAGTCGACCACGGGCTCACCCTCGGCGTCGACCGTGATCCGGTTCTCCGCCACCGCGGGATCGACCGCGAGCACCAGAATCATCTGCAGCCGATCGAACGCCCGCATGAGCTCGGAGTGCTCGGCCCCGAAGCCGATCAGGTTCTTCGAGGTGGTGAACGGAAAGTACATGCAGGTCTCGAGCAGAAAACGCTCCGCGGCCCAGAACTCGTCGCAGTAGAAGCTCTTGGGGTGGCCGTTGAAGTTCGAGATCGGCCGGTCGTGCTCGCCAACCAGGATCAGCGCCGGGTGCAGCGTCAGGTAGCGACCAAGAACCGGAAGCCGCTCGCCGAAGCCCGACCGCAGCAGCAGCGCCGCCGAGTTGATCGCTCCGCCGCACACCACGACGACCTTCGCCGTCACCCGGTAGCGGCCGGGCTCCCAGCGCGACGGCAGACCGAAACCGGGATCGGCCACGACCGCGTCGCAGCCCCGGTCGTCGATCCGCGTCACCCGGCAGTTGGTGACCACTTCGACGCCGGCGGCCTCGGCCGCCGGCAGCTGCACCTCGTGCGTCCCCTGCTTGGCGCCGTTCGGACACCCCAGGTTGCACAGGCTCGACGCACGGCACCCCTTGACGTTGATCGGGAACTGCCGCACCCGGTAGCCGAGAGCCCGGCAGCCGTCGCGGAACAACCGGTTGTTGTCGTTGAGCTCCGCCTCGTCGAGCAGGTGGACGTTGTTCTCGTCGAGGTACTTCGCCGATCGCCGCTCGAGATCGGCGGCGTCGATCCCGGGCACGTCCCAACGCTCCACCACCTCCTCGGGGATGGTCAGCGACGTGCCCGTGTAGACCACCGTGGATCCGCCGTAGGCCCTGCCGTACGCCAGCGTCAGCGTGCGGTCCTTTGTCAGGACGCCGCCCGAGTCGACGTACAGCTGGCGCGCCATCTCGACCTCACGGCCGGTGTATGCGTCACCCGCCAGCTTCGGGCCCCACTCCAACACCGCGATCCTGCGACCGTCGGCGGCCAGCGGTGCGAGCTCCTTGGCGACCGCGCCGCCGCCGGCGCCGGAACCGACGATGACGATGTCGTAGTCGCGGTCACGCACGGCGCACCCCGTCCCGACCGTCGAAGGCCGGGGCATAGCCGATCTCCGACCAGTGCTCGGGCTGGCCGTAGTAGCCCATGAAGACGAGCGCCTTGAGGCCCCAGAAGCCCTTGCGGAGAAGGCTGATCGGACATTCCTGAAACCATCGCAGAACGGCGGTGCGCCGGGACGGATCGAGCCCTTGGAACGACCGTCCGTACCGCACCATCGGCGCCAACCGAACGACCTCGAGAAAGACCCCGAACTGGCGCCGCATGGAC
>JASFPU010000352.1:0-4240 GCA_050115855.1 Holophagae bacterium | reverse complement strand
GGCGAGCTCGGTCGAGCCGATCCCGGAGTGGACCAGCGCCCGAGCGAAGACCAGGTTGGCGAGGTGGGTCAGACCCAGCACCAAACCCATCCGCCGGTCGTGGTCGGTCGGGTCGAGCTCGACCAGCCGGGCGCTGGTGTCGGCGAACAGAGCCTCGACAAGCTCGATGTCGGCCCGCGGCGCGTCGGTACAGAACGCGACCGTGCAGCCCTCGAGCATCCGCACGTCGGGGCCGAACATCGGGTGGAACGACACGACGCGCACGCCCGCCCCGCGGACCCGCTCGACGACGGGCTGCAGGTGGCCCTTCAGGCTGCACATCTCGGCCACCACACCTCGCGGTCCGACCGCGGTGAGCCCTTCGAGCACCGCCGCGCACCGGCTCATCGGGACCGCCACCATGATCAGGTCCGCGTCTGCCGCGTCGTCAACCGACGACAGCTCGTCGAACGGCGACTCGGCGTCGGCCGGGTCGAGCACCCGGACGCGGTGGCCCTGTCCCGCCAGGAAGCGGCCGATCCACCGGCCCATCCCGCCTTTGCCGCCGATCACGACGGTGTCCAGCGCGTCGCCGGAGTAGACCGCATCGCGCAGGGTCGCCTGCTCCTCGACCGCTTTTTCGATCAGGAACCGGGCGAGGTCGCGGCCGAGGGCGGGCTCGAGCCCGAGCAGGGCGCTCGCCTCCTCGAAGCGTCGGTAAACCTGCGCCTCGACACCGAAGTTGCGCAGCGGCACGGCGAGCTCGCGCTTGAGCTCGCCGACCTGGCGGGCGAGCTCGAGCCGTTCGCACACCAGGTGCAGGATCCGCCGGTCGAGCGCCTCGATGTCGCGCCGGTGCTGTTCGAGCAGGGCGACCGGGTCGGCCGGGTGTGGGGTCGGTGGGTTCATGGCTCCTCCGTCGGGGCCCTGGCCGCGGCGGGAACTCAAAGGCCCGCCGTCGCCGGCGGGCCTGGATGTCTCGGTTCAGTCAGACCTTCGCCGGCGTGGGTCCTCCCCGGGATAGACATAGGTGCAAACAGCGCCGGCAACGATCATGGAACCATGGTAGCAGAGGGTCACAACCAAAGCTGTCAGCTCTCAGCTCTCAGCGATCAGCACGATCACAACTCCACCCGGTGAATGGCGGGAGAACGACGCTGCAACGAGTTCCGGGGAATCATCTGCAGCGGAGGGGTTCATTCCCACCCTTTGCGATGGCATTCGAAGTCAACGTCGTCGTGAACCAGGTCGCGCCGTTGCGTCTTCGCGATTGCGACGGTGTGATGGAGCTGACAGCTGAGAGCTGACCGCTGACAGCTTCAGCGAGCGAAAAACTCGCGAGCGAGGGCGACGACGGCGTCGGGCTGCTCGACGACGACGGCGTGGCCGGCACCCGCGATGACCCGGAACGCGGCGTCCGGGATCGCCTCGGCCAGCGCCCGGCAGCGTTCGAGGGGGATGAACCCGTCGAGCTCCGCGGCGACGACGAGCGTCGGGCATCGGACGTTGCCGAGCTCCGAACCGATCCGGAATGACGCCGCCGAGTCGAGCAGGCCGATCAGCCCCTCGAACCAGCTGTCCGGCAGCGCGGCGATCTGCCGGCGGCGCATGGCCCGCTCGTCGCGGTGCGCCTCGACGTAGCCGGTCGAGAAGACCACCGGCTCGAGGACGTCGGACAGGTGGCCGCGGTCGGGTCCGTCGAGTGACCTCGCGGCGGCGTCGCGCCAGCGCGTCACCTCGCCGGCCATCCGGTCGGTGAAACCGTCGGCCGAGGCGATGGACAGCAGCGATCGCACGCGCTCCGGGTGTCGCGCGGCGAGCAGCGCTCCGACCGCACCGCCGAACGACGTCGCCAGCACGTCGACCTGCGCCAGACCGAGGTGGTCGAGCAGCTCGACCACGTCCCCGACGTGCTCCCGGACGTCGGCGGGCGGGTCGCCGGGGCTCATCAGCTGGCCGCGGAGGTCGCAGCGGACGACCGTGGCGTGCCGCGCGAGCGGCTCCGACACCGGCCGCCAGCTCGACGCGGTCATCGCGATGCCGTTGAGAAGAAGCACCGGATCGCCGGATCCGTCCACAAGGTGGTAGATCATTGCACTCGATCCCGTTCCCGATCCCGATCCCGTTCCCGAAACGACCGCTCGGGATCGGGATCGGGAACGGGATCGGGAACGATGGTCACCCCTCGACTCCGTCAAGGGGTGAAAAGTCAGTGCTCTTCGCCGCGAAGAACCGCTCGAGGCTGCCGAAGAACAGCTCCGGTTGCTCGAGGTAGACGACGTGGCCCGAGCCGGGAATCTCGAGCCACCGCGAGTCGGGGATGACGTCGAGGATCTTTTTCTGCTGCCAGAGCGGAATCGCCCGGTCCTGCGAACCCGCGATCAGCACCGTCGGAGTCCGGATCGCCCGGTAGCCCTCCAGGTTCTCCTCGAGGCCGCCGAAGAACGGGTCCTGCGCCTCGGTCAGCCGGATCAGGCAGTGGCGCTGGTCGACGTAGCGGTCGTAGAAGCGCTGGCGCATGGCCTCGAAGCTCTCCGGCGGGATGGTGGCGGCGAACGCCTCGCCGAAGATCTTCTCGTACATGTACTGGGTGTAGATCTCGAAGACCTCCTCGGTCGACCGGTAGAAGCGCAGCGAGATCTCCTGATACAGCTCGAACAGCTTCTCGTGCGACAGCAGGATGCCCGACAGGACGAGCGTGTGGAGCCGCTCCTGGTACATCCGGGCGAAGTCGAGAGCGATAAAGCCGCCGTAGGAGATGCCCATGAGGTGCAGCTTGTCGACGGCGACCTCGTCCATGATCAGCGTCAGGTAGCGGGCGAACTCGGGAATCAGGTACGGCACGTCGTCCTTCGACGACTCGCCCTGGCCCGGGTAGTCGTACAGGATGACGTCGTAGCGCTCGGTCAGCCGGGGCAGGAAGCCGTACCAGGCCTTGGTGTGCATCGCGAGCCCGTTGAGCAGGCAGCAGCACTCCCGGTCGCCGGTGCCGTGGTACTCGTACCAGATCTTGAAGTGGTCCACATCGAGATAGCCAGACCGCAACGGCACGATTTCTTCGGGCGCCATACCGAACCTCCGCACAATTCTCAGTTCTTAATTCTTAATTTTGAATTACATCGCAAAACGTTGCGGGGACTGTTGCGATGGACAATTAGGAATTGAGAATTCAAAATTCAGAATTCGCGTCACTGTGCGGTGCGCAGCACCGTGCAGACCGACGCGCAGATCGGCCCGCCGATGTTGAAGGTCGCGGCGAGCTTCGGGTCCGGCACCTGGAGCTCGGACGGCGCCTTGCCCTGGAGCTGCCACGCCGACCAGCCGATCATGGCGATGCCGGTGGCGCCCACCGGGTGGCCCTTGGCGATCAGCCCGCCCGAGGTGTTGATGCCGCACTCGCCCTTGGCGTCGGCCTTGCCGTCCTTCCAGTAGTCCGCGCCCTTGCCGTAGTCGGCCTTGCCGATGACCTCGGTGCCGATCGCGCCCATCACCGTGAAGCAGTCGTGGATCTCGGCGACGTTGACATCGGCCGCGCTCTCGCCCGCCATCTCGTAGGCCGCGTTCATCGCCCGGTAGGCGCCTTCGGGCTTGAGAATGTCGCGCCCGGCTTTGAGCAGCGGGTCGGTGGCCTGACCGTAGCCGGCGAGCTCGACGCAGTCGGCCTTGGCGATGCCGAGGCGGCGCAGGCCCTCCTCGGTGGCGAGCAGCAGCCCGGCGTAGCCGTCGGTGATCTGCGAGCAGTCGTAGGTCTTGAGCGGCAGCCCGTCGACGATGTAGCGGTTCCGTCCCTCGGGGGTCGCCGCTTCGTCCACCGAGACCTCGATCTTCTGCATCTGAGCGTACGGGTTGTGCGACGAGTTGGCGTACTCGCGCGACGAGATCTCGGCGAAGTCACGCTCGGTGGTGCCGTGGGTCTGCATGTAGGTCTGCATGACCTCGGCGAACAGGTGCGGAAAGATGTAGACCTTGCCCTCGCGCTCGTCGGGGTGCGAGAAGTAGCCGAGCACCTTGCCGATCAGGGCGCCGTCCATCTTGCCCTCGTCGTTGCGCATCTTCTCGTAGCCGACCGCGAGGCCGACCTCGCCGAGCCCGAGCTGGAGCTTCTGGGCCACCGAGAGCACCGCCTGGCCGCCCGACGCGCAGGCGTTCTCGACCGCCTCGATCGGTTTCGCTCCGAGACCCGGCGCCATGGCCATCAGCCCGGCGAGCAGGCCCTGCTCGTTGAGCGAGAAGTTGCACGTGGCACCGATCGAGGCGACGT
>JASFPU010000351.1:0-4262 GCA_050115855.1 Holophagae bacterium | reverse complement strand
ATCATCGGTGCGTGCAACCCACACCTCATCGACCGCCGCGCTGTGCTGAACGGCTTCGACGAGCCTGTGTCTGCAAGTCCGGCAGAAAACTACCTTCACTGGGTGCGAGGCGTCGCGAAGGCCCGTTCCAGCGCCATGCCACCGAGCTGATGCCGCCGGATCACTCGAGCGATGTCAGTTGGACCGCAGCGAGCCGGGTTTCGTCTCCGACGGCGGGCGGCGACACCTCCTCGAGTCGTCCATCGCGCCAGGCGACCCAGCGGTGGGATGGGTCGTCGAGCGGCCGGTGGAAGACGAAGGCGACGACCTCCGGGCGTCCGTCCACCGAGATCCGTCGAATCTCGGCGTCGAACAGCCCGGTGCTGACCCGCTGGCCGGCGTGAAACCGGGCGTCAGCCCGGCGCATGAGCCGATCGATAGGGGACCGCAGCCACCCGTCCTCGGCCTCGATGACCAGGGTGAGCTCGTTCTCGCGGGTAACCGAGACGGCGGTCGACATCGGGCCCAGGATCGCGACCCGCTTCGGGGCAGGGGCGGTTTCGTCGGTCAGGCGGATGATGTAGGTGTACACGCTCGGGAAGTCGTGGCCGTTAATGAAAACCAGGTTTTGGGTTGCCAGCCCGGGGTCGCGCGGTGCGCCGCGCGCTCCGGCCGTGAAGATGGTGTTGAAGATCGACAGGAACCCGATCGATCCAACCAACAGCAGCGCCGCGAGCGGGATGTGCAGAACGAGTAGGAGCTTGACCGACCGCCGGATCCAGGTCCGCGCATCCCGCACAGCGCCGCCGAGCATTCCGACCTCGGCGGTGAGCATCGCCAGGAGGGCGAAGGCGCCGACGCCCGCGGCCAGCAGCAGCCGGTTCATGGGAAACGCCGCAGCCACGGGGACGAGGGAGAGCACGGACCCGAGGGCCCAGAAACGCGCTTCGCGGGTGGTTCGGATCATGCGTGCCAAAAGCGCCGCCACGAAAGCGCAGACGGCCACCGAGACCGCGACCAGGCCCAGCTGCCCCGAACGGCCGACGGCCGCCCAGGCGTCGATCGTCAGCTGAGACCAGAGCCCGCCGAGCATCACCGGCACCCGCTCGACGAGTGCGGTCGCGAACGCCGGCGGATCGGCCAACGGATCGATGTAGAGGTCCGAACCGGCGCAGCCGTATCCCAAGGTCGTGTAGAGGAGCCGCCAGCCGACGAGCAACAGCGCGTAGGGAGCCAACACGGCGAGCCGTTTCGACCAGCGCCCCTGCTCCATGGTGAGCTGCCAGGACACCAGGTAGGCGGCGGTCCCGACCACCGCCTCGCCGGCGGCCAACCCCGCTGCGAAGAAGATCAGCGCAGCGGCGAGTCGGGCCGGCCCGCCGTCTCGGCGCCATCCGATGTGGGCCCACAGCGTCAGCAGACCGAAGACGAGTGCGACCACCGCGTTGCGGTTGGCGATCCAGCCGATGGGCATCGCGTGCGCGTCCTCGACCGCGAAGAGCAGTACCGCGAGTCCGGCGATCGCGGTTGCGCCGTGGACCCGGCGGTAGATTGCGCCGACCAGGACGACCGCGGCCGCGAACCAGAGCATCGACTGGACGTGCTGCGGCACCGGGTTGTCGGGCCACATGATGTGGTCGGCGACGTGTGTCGCGGAGGTCACCGGACGCATGAAGCCGAGGTGGAGATCCGGGTGACCCCACCAGGGGACGACGCCGACATCACGGAGAATCTCGGCCCTGGCGTCGTTCGGCACGAAGACGAAGAGATCCCACAACGGGTCGTCCATCGCCGCCGGCACGCCGCATCCATCGAGAATCGCACGGTGGTAGTGGTCGTCGGCGACGAACCCCACCCACAGCGCCGGCAGGCTCAATACAAGCATCAGCGCCGCGGCCAGCCACGGCGCCGTCGGGTGGGCGAGGAGCCCCTTCGGTTGCACGGCCATCCACCGAGGCTACACCAGCCCAAAGTGGATAGATAGATAGGTGCCTCTATATGAAGTCAAGCTCTAGGCCTTCGTCATCGTGGCTGTGAATCTGTGGGAAATTCGAAGGGTTTTCCAAGGCCTGTGGGAAGGTGGCGGATGCGATGCGTGTCGGGTAGACCCGGGCGGTTACCCGCCCGGGCCCCCCACAGATCCGGACGTGCAGAATTCCCGCATCCGGCTCTTCAGGCGCATGGCTTCGCTGCGTGACGGTAGATCGAGTGGACGACCCTGGGTGGCGGGAGTCGGAAGCGCTTGAGAAGTCGGTTGAATCGGGTCCAGGTCAGGCTCCGCCGTTGCGACCGTCGTCGCAGCCAATAGCGCCAGAGCCGGACGAGCTGGTGGCGAAACTCGTCGAGTGTCCGACCGTTCCCGGTCAGACCGTAGTACGAGTAGTGCCCCAGCAGCACCGCGGAGAGGTACCGGTGCTGGTCCGCGATCGGCTTGTGCCGGTTTCGTTTGCACCACAGAGCGACCCGCTCGAGCGACCGGGCGAATCGACCCCGCGCTGTCTTGCGCTTGACGATCGGATTGCCTTTTCGTGATCGACCCCAGTAGTGGGTGAATCCGAGGAAGTCGAAGGTCGGCGGCTTGCCGCCTCCACCGCCCTTCCCCGACCCGGGGGGCCTTCGGTAATCGATCAATCGCGTCTTCTCCGGGTGCAATGCAAGACCGTACTTGCCGAATCGCTTCGACAGCACCTTCATCACGCGGCGGGCGTCAGATTCGTCAGCAAATACGATGACGAAGTCGTCCGCATACCGGATGAGGTGAGCCGGTCCCCGCATCCGCGGCTGGACCTGCTCGACAAACCACCGGTCGAGCACCTCGTGCAGGTAGATGTTCGCCAATAAGGGCGAGATCACTCCTCCCTGCGGAGTGCCGTCTTGGGCTCGTCGGATTTCTCCATCTTCGAGCACCCCCGCTTTCAGCCACTTGTCGATCATCTTTCGAATCACGCCGTCACGCACCCGCTGGTCCAGAAAGCTCCTCAGGATCTTGTGATCCAAGACGTCGAAGAAGCTCGAGATGTCAGCTTCCAGCACCCATCCGCCACCCACTTCCGTCAGCCTGTGCCACAGGCTGTCCAGCGCTTGATGTGCAGACCGATTCGGCCGAAAGCCGTACGAGAAGTCACAGAAGTCCTGCTCGTAGACCGCTTCCAGCACCATCAGCACCGCCCTCTGAAGGACCTTGTCCTCAAAGGTCGGTATCCCGATCGGGCGGGTCTTGCTCCCGTCCCCCTTCGGAATCTGCACCCGTCGCACCGGCGGTGCGAAGTACGTCCCCGACTTGAAGCGCTCGAGCAGGGTCCGCAGGTTTGCGTCGAGATCGTTGGCGTACTCAGCCGCCGTCACCTCGTCAGCTCCTGCCGCCCCATCTTTGCGCGTTTGCCGGTAGGCTTCGTACATCCACACCGCGTCGATGTGGTGGGCAAGGGTCACGATCACCATGTCCGGTGCTTTCCTTGCCAGCTCAGCTATCCGATGCAGTCTCGTTGAGACGCTCCCGAGGTCCGATGTCCTCGCCATCTTTCCCTCCACCGGTTCCATGCCCCGGCGCCCCCTTCCCTCCTCCGGGTCCCTTTCGGTTCGGTTCCCCGGACTCGTCGGTACTATGAGACGCTCCGACTTCCTGCAATCCATCCCGGGGGGCTCGTTGACTCGCCCGCCGGTACCGTCCTCACGCTGCTTGCTTCGCTCCCGACGTCGGCCAGCACTACCTTCGTCGAGCCAGGGTTTTGGTCTCCCGGCTCCCCTACCGGCTTTCCTAGGACGGAGAAAACAGGATCTCCCGAGTTCCCGTCAGATCCTCTCGATGCATGCCCTGCTCTCACCAGACCCCGGCGGGACCGGAGCGCCAGGCCATTCGGCGCTCGCGATGTTGCCTTCCACGAGTGACACAGCGTCGGCTCCCACATGTAGCTAATTTCGGGGCTCAATCACACGGCCTACATCTTCGCTGTCTACGCTTCGCAGTGACGGTTGCCCAATCACCACGCAAGACTCGCTTCCGGGCGGTGGCCAGCCTTACCCGGACGGGACTCGACCCGCAGGATCTGTTCGGAAAGTTTCCGAAATGACGACTCATCTCATGTCATCTCTTCCCCTTTCCCCGAGCTTTGCTCGGCGCACGCCACGTACACACTTCCACACTTGTTTGGCGACGCATGTGCAGCTGTGGACGTCGCACCCGGGGTCACGTCCAGTCAAGTGGTGTACGAAGGACACTGCATAGATTCGTGAATCATGCGGCTACGGTGTCCGCTTCGAGCTCAGCCTCCTTTCCGGGAAGA
>JASFPU010000350.1:0-4272 GCA_050115855.1 Holophagae bacterium | reverse complement strand
TGACGGTCACCATCGAGGAGGACCCCGCACCGGCGATGTTCGACGAGGACGCGCTCTGCCAGATCCTCGACAACCTGCTCGACAACGCGGAGAAGTACACCCGCGACCGGCCGGATCGAGGCGCAGAGATCCGGATCGGTTCGGTCTCGGACAGGGTCGAGATCGAGGTGCGGGACAACGGCCCGGGCATCCCTCCCGCCGCCCGCCGATCGCTGTTCACGGCGTTCCGCCGGCCCGACAACGAGGACGCTCCGGCCGGCCTCGGCCTCGGCCTCGCCTTGGCGCGCTCCCTCGCCCGGGCCCAGGGAGGCGAGCTGGTGCTCAAAGAGGTATCGAACGAGGGTGCGACCTTCCTGCTGACGTTGCAGCGATCAGAACCTGTCTCGTGAGCCGCCGCGTCGCGAGGTGCCCGGCGATTCACGACTCACGGTTGACGATGCGCGACGTCCGGGCCACGAAGCCCTGCGAGCACCCTCTCGGGCGTGATCGGCAGCGTGTGAAAGCGCACTCCGATGGCGTTGGTGACCGCGTTCGCGATCGCAGCGAGGGTCGGAATCACCGGCAGCTCGCCGCACCCCCGGGGCATCGGTTTGTCGATCAGGTTGTCGTGGAAGCTGATCTCGATCGCCGGTAGATCGGAGAACCGGGGGATCCGGTAGTCGCCCAGACCTCTGACGAAGGCCTGGTGGCCGTCGAGGCGGACCTCTTCGAACAGGGCGTAGCCGAGACCGAAGAGCATGGCGCCCTTGGTGTTGGCGGTCAGCGTGTTGCGGTTGATGACCAATCCGACATCGAACGCGCCGTCGAGACGAACCACCGTCACGACACCGGTCGAGCGGTCGACCGCGACCTCGGCGGCAACGGCTCCGAGCTGACGACCGCCGTGGACGCAGATCGCGACACCGACGCCGTGATTCTCCGGCAGCACTCGCACGCCGTACCCGATCCTCTCGGCGCAGGCGTCGAGCAGTGGGATGAACGCGGGGAAGTGGACATTCTTCTTGCGGAACGCCACCGGATCGAGGCCGACCTCGTCGGCGACCACGTCGGTGTGGCTCTCGACGGCGAAGCCTGTCTGGACGAAGCTCGTCCCGCGCATCACGCCGTGGCGGGCCGGCATCGTGGTGGCGAACAGGCGCGTCCGGACCGCTGGGATATCGTACGTCTCCGTACTGCCGTGGCCCTCGTCCTGGTAGAGATCCAGGGTCCGCGCGAGCAGCCGGCCGTTGCGGGTCACGCCACTCGCAATGTCCGCGACCACGGCCTCTTTGTACCGCGCCCGGCTGCGGAACTGCTGGTCGCGGCTGTACACCAGCTTGACGCGCCGCCGGGCGGCCCGGGCGATCTCGGCGGCGATCTCCGGCGCCTGGGTGCCGACCTTGACGCCGAAGCCGCCCCCAACCGGCATGTTGATGACCCGGACGGTGCCCTCCGTGATTCCCAGTCGCGCCGCCACCCGCTCGCGGGCGCGGAACGGCGCCTGGGTGCTCGCCCACACGGTCACCCGGTCACCGTCGACCTCGGCGACGGCGGTCTCGGTTTCGATCGGCACCTGGCTCGCGTACTGCGTGATGTAGGTCTCGGCGACTGCGACCGGGCTGTCCGTCAGCTCGCGGTCGGGGTCGCCGTTCGCCTCGATGACCTGCCGCAGCTCGGCTCCGGCGCGGATCTCGGCCTCGACGTCGAGCTCTCGGCTCCGGCGCGGCGTCTTCCAGCTCGGTTGCGCCGCTGAACAGCCGCGTGCCACCGCGGTGTAGCTGTCGCCGACCACCATCGCCGTGTTCGAGAACCGCTCGGCGTGGACCACACCCGGCTGTCTGCCCGCCGCGTCGAGGTCCGCCGATTCGAGTCGGGTGAGCTGCACGTGGTAGTCGGGCAGCAGCCACGAGGCGTACGCGACGGAGCCGGGAAAAAGGTCACCGGCGTAGACCTGGGTCCCGGTGACGACCGCTTCGCCGTTGACGTTCAGGGTACCGAGGTCGGTGTAGCGGTTGGGGCTCGGGCCCGGCACCCCGGCATCTGCCATGGGCAGATGGACCGCGCCGTCGGCCAGATCACCAATCGCCACCCGAAGGTCCTGGCGCAACCGGCCGACCACCGCGCCGCCGCGGTAGAGGAGCTGGTCCGCCGGGACCGACAGCACGTCCGCTGCCCGTTGGACGAGATGCTCGCGGAGCCGGTCGCACGCGCGCCAGTAGCCCCAGCCGACGAGCCGAGTCGCGGCACTGCCCGACGTCGGCCCGTCGTCGGGGCAGCTGTCGGTATCGCCCATCACCAGGTGGACCGTCTCGGGGTCGACTTCCAGAGCCTGGCTCAGGATGTTGCTCAGAACGCTGGTCAGACCCTGACCGAGCTCGACGCGGCCGGTGTGGGCCGTCACCGACCCGTCCGGGTGGATGAACAGCCAATCGGTGTAGTTGACGATGTAGGGGTCGGCCGGCCCGATGTCACCGTCGGGCGCCGTCGGTGACGACTCGCCGGGGCCGCCGTCCCTCGGCGCACACGAGTAGGTCACCGCCCACGCGGTGCTCGCACCGAGCAGCTCGAGGAACGAGCGACGGGTCAGGGCCACTCACCCCTCCGTTTCCGACGTACCGCCGACGAGGCTGGCGATCGCGTCGATGATGGCCGGATAGGATCCGCACCGGCAGAGGTTGTCGTTCATCGCCGCGACGATGTCGTCACGGCTCGGCCGCGGGTTGCGCGCCAGCAGCGCGGTGGCGTTGACGATCATTCCCGGTGTGCAGTAGCCGCAGCCGAACGCGGTGTGCTCGACAAATGCCTGCTGCAGCGGCGACAACCTGCCAGGCTCGCCGAGGCCCTCGATCGTCGTGATCTCGTCCTCGGCAGAGAGCTCACCGACCGTCACCACACACGACCGGTAGACCTCCCCGTTGATCAGCACCGAACACGCGCCGCACTCGCCCTCGCCGCAGCCGAACTTGGTACCGGTCAGACCGAGGTGGTCGCGCAGCACCCAGAGCAACGGCTCCTCTCCGTCGACCGCCACCGACACGCGCCTGCCGTTGACACGCAACCGATGTTCCTTGAAGGTCATGCCGCCCGCCGCTTCGACCGCGCTGCTCGAATCGCCCGCTCGGGTCAGAATACCACCGGGAGGCGGCGCGCGTCACCGCTCGATTCGATCTCCGGCCGAGGCGGTATACTGACCGCCGAGCGCGCGACGCGACGATGCAGCTGTCCCGATTCATTCTCCTCGTGCTGATCGGAGCCGCCCTGGTGGTCGGCGTTGCGGCGCTGTTCGAACACGATTCGGACCAGCGTCCGGTGCGCCTCGAGCACCACTCCTCGGACCCACCGGAGCACGTCTTCATCGCTGGCGGTCCCGGTCCGGCCGTCGTCGAGTGTCCACTGACCAGCCTCCCGGCGTGGGACGCAATCTGGTGGGTGCAGCCGGCACGGTGCACGCTCGGTGCAGGGTGGATTCAACCGTCGGGCTGGGGGTCCTGGATGTGGGGCGCCCGGTCGGAGCTTCTGGTCGACCTGCCCGACGGCGAGGCGCGCGACATCGTCATCGACGCCAAGGCCCACCCCAACGTGGCGGCAACGCGACAGCAGGCGCTGACGATCCGGGTCGGCGGTGTCGAGCTCGGGCCGTTCGACGTCGGCCCGACGTGGGCGCAGCTCCGGGTCGCGGTGCCGGCGACCGCGCTTCAGACCGGGGTGAACCGGATCGAGCTCGTCCCGGCGGCGGCAGTCGCCCCGCGAGACGTCGGCCGGGGCAAGGACTACCGCAGGTTCTCGATCGGCGTCAGGAAGATCGCCTTTCGACCGGCCAGCGGTGCCGGCGAGAGCCGATCCGCGGCTGCGGAGCCGGCACAGATCTGGGACGCCGATCGAGGTGTGTACGCGATCGAGCATCCGGGGACCCTGGTCATCCCGCTCGACCTGCCCGACGGTGCCAGAACGGTCGACATCGAGCTGTCGAGTTCGCGCAGCGTCGATCCCGGGGCCATCAGTGGGACGGTTTCCATCGCCGACGTCGATCAGACGGCAGTCCGGTCGCGCCCGATCGAGCTTCGGTCCACGTCGTCCCCCACCCGACTCTCGCTCGATGTCGGCGTCTTCGCTGGGCGATCCGTCCTGCTTCGAGTCGACGCCGATCTCGGGGCAGGTCGCATCGAGGTCTCACCACCGCACGTGACGGTGTCGCGCCTCGACACGTCGCCGCCGGCGTCGACCGGACCCGGCGCAGATGCGGGGCGTCCCGACCTGGTCGTCATCATCCTCGACGCAGCCCGCGTCGACCGG
>JASFPU010000349.1:0-4285 GCA_050115855.1 Holophagae bacterium | reverse complement strand
GGTCGCCGTGCCGACCATCGGCATCGGCGCCGGCAGCTCGGTCGACGGCCAGGTGCTGGTGCTCCAGGACCTGCTCGGCGTCAACACCGCATTGAGGCCCAAGTTCGTCCGCACCTGGCTCGACGGTGCGACGCTGATCCGCGACGCGCTCGACGCCTACCACCGGGACGTGGTAGATCGCAGCTTCCCGAACGGCGAGGAGAGCTACGAATGATCGAGGTCATCGACAGCGTCGACGCCGCGCGTCGGCGGCTCGCGTCGCTCCGTAGGGACGGACGGTCGATCGGCTTCGTTCCCACCATGGGTGCACTGCACGACGGTCACCTGAGCCTGATCGAGGCGGCACGCGCGGAGACCGACACCGTCGTGGTATCGATCTTCGTCAACCCGACCCAGTACGACGATCCCGCCGATCTGGCCCACTACCCGAGAACGCTTCGCAGGGACCTCGAGGCGGTGCAGCGCGCCGGCGCCGACCTGGCACTCACCCCCACCGAGGCCGACGTCTACCCCGACGGCTACCGGTACAAGGTCACCGAGACTGAGCTCAGCGGCGTGCTCGAGGGCGCCCACCGGGCGGGGCACTTCGACGGCGTGCTGACGGTGGTGCTCAAGCTGCTCAACATCGTCCGGCCGCACCGCGCCTACTTCGGCGAGAAGGACTGGCAGCAGCTCGCGCTGGTTCGTGGCATGGTCGCGGCGTTCTTCATCGACACCGACGTCGTCGCGTGCCCGATCGTCCGCGAGCCGGACGGGCTGGCGATGAGCTCGCGCAACGTGCATCTGACACCCGACGAACGAGCGGTCGCCCCGGAGCTGTACCGGGTGCTGAGTGGCGGCGGCTCGTCCGACGAGATGGCCGCCGAGCTCGAGCGCGCGGGATTCGATGTCGACTACGTCGCGCAGCACGAGGGCCGCGTGCTGGCCGCGGTCCGGCTCGGGAAGGTGAGGTTGATCGACAATGTCCCACTCTGAACCCACGATCCTGCTCCAGGTCACCGGCTCGATCGCCGCCTTCAAGGCTGCCGCCCTGGCCTCGTTGCTGGTCGACAGCGGCGTCGAGGTTCAGTGCGTCGTGTCTGAGGGCGCGCGACACTTCATCGGTGATGCGACCTTCGAGGGCCTCACCGGGCGGCCGGTGCTCGGCGATGTGTTCGAGCGCGCGCGGGCTCACGACCACATCCGGCTCGCCGACTGGGCCGACCTGCTGCTGCTCTACCCGGCGTCGGCCAACCACATCGCCCGGTTGCGCGCCGGTATCGCCGACGACCTCATCGGCTGTCTGTTCCTGGCCAACAACTTTCGCAAACCGTACTGGATCGCCCCCGCCATGAACAGCAACATGCTGGCGCACCCGGCGATCGACGAGGCGCTGTCAGTGCTCGAGGGCTGGGGCGCCCGGGTTCTGCCGACCGGTGAGGGACGGTTGTCGTGCGGTGCGGTCGGCTACGGCCGCCTGCTCGAGCCCGAGCGGACCGCCGCGCTCGTCCGCGAGGCGCTGACGTGAGGGTCCTGATCACCGCCGGCGGCACCGAGGAGCCGATCGACGGTGTGCGCCGCCTGACCAACATGTCGACCGGCGCGACCGGGGTCGCGTTGGTCCGGGTCTTCGTCGCGCTCGGCGCGGAGGTCGTGCTGCTCCACGCGACCCGCGTACCGGTGCCTGAGATCGACGCCGAGTGCGACAGCTTCACGGCCTTCGACGAGCTCGAGGACCGGCTGCGACGGCTCCTCTCCGTCCGCCGTTTCGATGCGATCATCCACCTCGCGGCGGTCAGCGATTACAGGGTCGACGCGATCGAGGTCGACGGAGAGAAGGTGCCCGAAGGAAACCGCGGCAAGATCCCGAGCGGGCACGACGTGGTCCTCCGGCTCGCACCGACAACCAAGCTGATCGACCGTCTCCGGGACTGGTCGCGGAACCCGGAGGTCCGCGTTGTCGGCTTCAAACTGACCGACGACGAGGATGCCGCACGGCGACAGCGGGCGGTACGGCAGCTGCTCGATCGGGGCAGCGCCGACCTTGTCGTGCACAACGATCTGACGGAGATCCACGGCGAGCATCACCGAGCGACGATCTGGAACCGCGACAGCGTCGTCGCCACCACCGAGACCAAAGAGCAGCTGGGGCAGACGCTCTTCGACCTGCTGGCCGGCAAGGACCGGCGATCCGAGGTGAACCCGTGATGATCGAGATGCTCAAGTCAAAGATCCACCGAGCCACCGTCACCGGCGCCGACCCCGACTATGTCGGCTCGGTGGCGATCGACCCCGAGCTGTACCGGGCGGTCGGCCTGCGCGAGTTTGAAAAGGTCGATGTTCTCGACATCGACAACGGCGCCCGACTCACGACCTACGTGCTGAGCGGCGGTCCCGGGGAGGTCTGCGTCAACGGCGCTGCGGCGCGGCTCGTCGAGCAGGGGCATCGGGTGATCATCGTCGCCTACGGGTCGATGGACGAGACCGAGGCGGATGGCTTCCGGCCGCAGGTCGTGATCGTCGGCGACGGCAACACGATCGTGCAGCGCGTCGAGTAGGCCGCGGGTCCGGGCCACCGCCCGGCGGCGGGGTAGAATGGCTCGACGTTCCGGTCGCATCCGGTCGTCGGAGCTCGATCACACGTCCGCGGGAGGCAAGATGTCCAGCACGTCCAAGAATGCGTTTCCAGTCATCGCCCGGGCGCTGCCGTTGGTGCTCGGTTGCCTGCTCCTCGCCGGCAGCCCGCTGTCGGCGCAGGAGATCGCCCACTCGCAGTTCTTTCCGATCCTGGCCCGCACCGCGGGCGTCGGTGGAACCCAGTGGGTGACCGATCTGACGATTCACAACATGACCGATGAGGAGCTCGTGGTCGGCACCCAGTTCCTCGAGGCCGACACGGCCAACGTGTTCAACCCGACCTTTCCGGACCGATTCACCATCGGTCCGAATGAAACCCGGATGATTCCCGACGTGCTCAACGCGATGTTCGGTTACGAGACCGACATCAAGGGCTCGATGCTCGTCACCGTGGACCCGTCGCTCATCTCCGGCAACCCGGCGGGCGCGCAGATCCTCGCCACCACCCGGACCTACAACACCGGCGACCCGGCCGGCACCTTCGGCCAGACCGTGCCGTCGCTGAGCCGCACGATCAACGCGTCCGCCTCGACGTCGGTCATCACCGGCGCCGTCAACAGCACGCGGTTCCGGTCGAATCTGGGCATCGCGAACATGGCGCTGTTGACCGAGCTCAGGGTCATGTACCGCGTGCTCGACGGCGACGGCAACCTGGTGGCGGAGGGCATGCGGACGCTGCAACCGGCATCGGTCAGCCAGTGGTCGTTCCAGCAGCTCGGCGTTCCCAAGCAGGACGGACCGCTCACGGTCGAGCTCTGGATGCACCCCGACGACGTGCTGCCCGACCCGTGCGCGACGCAGTTTCCGAACATGTTCATCGCCTACGTCTCCAAGGTCGACGGCAACCCCGACGGGACCGGCGACGCCGAGTTCATCTACGCGGCTCCGCACGAGCCGTACAGCTGCCAGTAGCGGCAGCGGCCGCAGACGGGAGCTTTACCGGGTGGCGAGGCTGCGCCCCGCCGGGGGTATGACGTCCGTCCGGTCAGCGCAGCTCGGCGAGCGCGCCCCGGCCCCGGTCGATCCACTCGGCGGCATCCGGATCGCGGCTCTCCCGGGCTGCTCGGATACCCTGCTCGAGCGCCTTCCGGGCAGCGTCCGGATCGTCGTTCTCCCGCCACGCTTCACCCAACACCAGCTGGTTGGGCGGGTACTCGGGGTCGAGTGCGACCGCGGCCTGCGCGTGCTGGAGCGCGAGCTCGGGGTCGCCGGGTCCGGTCGGCCAGCCGGGCGCCCGGAGCAGCAGGAGGGCCAGCACCCGATGGCCGCCGGCGTGGTCGAGCCGTGGATCCTCGGCGATCACGTCGTCGAGCAGGCCGACCATGACGTCGAGCCCGTCCTCGGCGGTGGCGGGCCGCTCTCGCGCCTGCTGGCCGACCGCCAATGCGAGCCGGTAGCTGCACTCGGTGACGTCCGGGTGGTTTCGGACGCACAGCTGGCCGATCTGAACCCCCTCGACGGCGAGCACCTCACGCCGGTTGCCGTCCGCCTCGTGCTCGATCAGCCAGGCGGTCGCCCGGGCGGCGCCGAGAAAGCCCTCGACCCGGGACGGATCGGCGCGCACCGCATCGAGGAACAGGCGCCGGGCGTGGTCGACCGATGCGGCGTCACGAGCGCCGGCGAGCGCGCTCTCGGCCGCGGCGAGCCACGAGGTGACCTGCTCGGAGGT
>JASFPU010000348.1:0-4298 GCA_050115855.1 Holophagae bacterium | reverse complement strand
GCCACAGCACGGCGATCCCAGGCCGCAGTGATCCACGTCCTGCGCGAGCTCCAGGACGCCGGACAGGTCGCCGGCTTCCGAAGTCACTTCATTTCCAACGTCATCTCCGTGTCGGCGACGGAGGCCGCCGTCAACCGCCTCGGCTCGCTGCCGGAGGTCACGTCGATCGAGCCGGCCCGAGACTACCCGCTGGCGGTCGCGCCGACGGCCACCACGAAGGCAGGACGCGCGCCGGAGTGGAACATCACCCGGATCGGCGCCCCGGCGGCGTGGGCCGCCGGTGCGATCGGCACCGGCGTCGTCCTCGCCACCTTGGACACCGGCGCCCGCTTCACCCACCAGTCGATGGTGGGTCAGTACCGAGGCAACCAGGGTGGCGGCGTCTTCGACCACGACTTCAGCTGGTACGACGCGACCGGTCTGTGTCCCGGTCCCGAGCCGTGCGACGACAACGGCTACGGCACGAGCATGGTCAGCCTGATGGTCGGCGACGACGGCGGCGCGAATCAGATCGGCGCCGCCCCCGGGGCGCGGTGGATCACGGCGCGGGGGTGCGAGGGAGCTTCCTGTAGCAACACATCGCTGCTTGCCGGCGCGGAGTGGCTGCTCGCACCGTGCCCGGTCGGAGTCGATCCCGGACACCGTGACTGCGATCCGGACTTCCGGCCGGATGTCATCGCCATCGGCTGGGGCGGCGGAGGCGGCGATCCGTGGTACATGGATGCGGTCGACGCGTGGCGCGCGGCGGGCATCGTACCTGTTGTCATGGCGGGCTCCGGCGGGCCCACGGCCGGCTCGATCTCGACCCCGGCCTGGTACTGCACGACCATCGCCGTCGGCGGCGTCGACGACACCGACACCGTGCTGACGTACAGCGCTCGCGGTCCGGGCGCGGCCGAGTGCCCGATGAAGCCCGAGCTCGTGGCGCCCGGCGGATCGATCCGCGTGGCGACCAATGTGAGCGACTCGTCGTACGGGACCTCGTTCGGCGGCACCGGCGGACCGGCGGCCGAGGTCGCGGGCTGCGCCGCCCTGGTGCTGTCCGAGGCGCCGTGGCTGCCCTTCGTCGACCTGCAGTCGGCGCTGCTCGAGTCGGCCGACGACCTGCCACCCACAGGCTTCGACTACGACTCCGGCTGGGGCGTCGCGCGCTGCGATCTCGCGATTGCGACGCTGGCGGACATGCTGCTGGTCGACGACTTCGAGCGCGGCAGCACGACACGGTGGAGCGGCGCCGAACCGCCGGTGACGGACCAGCTCTTCCTGTTCGACGGCGGCGGCGTGTCGGTCGCCATCGGTGGCCGTGCCGGGGCGGACGCGATGTGCGCGACCGCGGTGGTCGGGTATCCGGGGCTGCCGGCGAGCCACGTGAAAGCTCTGATCACGGTCGACGCGGACGATGAAATTCGGGACATGCCGGCGCTCTACGGCGTGCCGACCGACCGTCAGATCGTGGGACCCACCGGGCTCGCCGTCGCCGCCGACTGGGCCGATCTGCTCGACGGCAGCATCGAGCGGCCGCTCGCCGAGGCCCAGGTCCTCGACTCAGCGAATTACTGGTACTCGGGCAGCACCGCGTTCGGCACGCTGGCGCCGACGACGTGCAGCGGCTGGACCAACAACGGCGCCCTGTTCGACGGCCGATACGGGGGTGCGTTCGTCCCCGACGACGGTTGGATCTCGCGATCCGACGCGACCTGCGGCCTCGCCACCTACCACGTGTTGTGTCTGGCGTGGGACGACTGAGGAGGCCCGTCGAGGAAAACCCGGTCGGTCAGGGTTCGAAACCACAGTATTTCGCCACGAGCTCGGCCACGATACGGGCCGCCGCATCCTGGTTTTCGAACGGGGCCGGGTGCCTTCGTGCGATCTCGGCCTCGATGTCGGCGATGGTGTGTTGCCCGTCGCACAGACCGAGAACGGTCTTCATTGTTGCTGCCCGGCGAGTCAGAACCGGCCGGTGATCCGAGCGGCTTCGATCGAGATCCTCCGATGACAACAGCCGACCGAGAAAGCTCGAGCCGCGACCCGAGCGCTCGGACCGCGCGTGTCCCGGCCGCCTTCCGTCGACCGGGGCCGGCTCCACCGACGCGCTCCAGGTGGAGAGGTCATCGCCCGGGTTGACCCGGATGTCCATGACCACGACCTCGCCGTCGTCGACCTGGATCGGTGGGTGGACGGGGAAGACCTGACCCCAGCGATCGATGGCGTCGGCGGCGGTCGGGTCGTTGGTCATCACGACGCCCGGTGCGAGGTGGGCGGCGAAAAAACCGGCGATCCCGTCGAGCCGGCCGCTCTTCTCGACGGGAACTCGGGCCCGGACCTCGACCTCGATCTCCGGGCTCTGGGCCGCGTCGATGGTGGCACCGGCCGCAGGTCGTCCGAGCAGGTGCTCGCGGCGCACCGGAAAGGGACGCGGCTGATTGGCCGCGATTGGAACGACCGCGGAGAGGTCGAAGCCTTCGACCGGCCGCGTCCAGAACTCGATCTCCTGTCCCAGCTCCGCGCTCTCGACCGGAGCCACGAGCAGGTCGACGGCGCCCGGAACGGTCACGCCGTCGGGCGCCAGGCAGCGGGCCGACGCATCGGAGAGATACTCCAGAAGACCCGCCCCGAAGCAGAACTCGTTGATCTGGTCGGTGACGATGATGTCGACCGGTCCGGGCAGCTCGACGTCGGTGGACAGGCCGCGAATGAAGTGCATCCTCTCCGAGTACCCGTTCGCGCGGCAGATCTCGCGCGCCAGGCCGACCATGCCGGTGGCCTCGACGGCGTAGACCTCGGCCGCACCCGCGGCGCACGCGAGCAGCCCCATGATCCCGGTCCCCGAGCCCAGATCGAGCACTGTCGAGTCAGGCGTGACGAGCTCGTCGAGAGCCCGCCGGTAGGCGGCAACGCGGTTGCGATCGGAAAGGAAGCGGCGGTGGGCGTCGATCACGACGGGTCGGTCCCCCTCCAACGTCGAATCCAGAGGTGGCCTCCCTACGTCGGCCAACTCATCATGTTCTGGCCGTGGTCGTCGGTCGGTCCTTTCGACCCTCCCTGGATCAGCCGGCACACCTTGCCGTGCTCACTCAGTCGGGGCCGCCGGTACGGCTTCTTCACCTTGTCGAGGTGGTGGGTGTCGTCGTGCCGATCCATCTCCTGCTCTCTCAACGTGAGCCGCTGTGCTCTCGGTCCGGGAGGAAAACCGCCCGATACCAGGTCTCGATTCCGAACACCATCCAGAGCGGCCACGCCCATCGAGTGTACCCTGTTGCACCATTTTGATAAAGGGTCTCGACCTCGGCGAGCATCGTCGCGACCTGATCGCCCCGAACCCACCCGGCATCGGCGATGGCGAGCGAGCCGAGGGCACGCACCACATCGGGCTGGAGCAGCGCCTCGGTCACGATGTGGGAGAACTCGGCCTTCGAGCTCCGGATCCTGATCTCCTCCGGAACCAGCCCGTGCGCGGCGCCCCGCAGGACGAATCTGTGGCGACCGTCGCGGTACAGCTGATCGCCGGGCAACGATGCCGCGAACTCGATCACCCGCCGGTCGTACAGCGGGTGCCGCTCTTCGAATTGCCACGCCGCGGCGTACCGTTCCGCGATCTCTCGGCCGTGGATCAGGAAGCCGTCGTCGAGCTTGGCCGCGATCGCGGAACCCGGAACCCGCGGGTCGAGGTCGGTCCGTGGCCGCACCGTCACGCGATCGGCGAGATCGGTCCGGCGGCTGAAGGTATCGGGGATCCACCGCCAGCTCGGTCGCCGCAGCCGGCGCACCGAGCGCAGCACCCCTCGCGGCATCGTTGCCCTCACAAGAGCCCCGACCATCGCGCGCGCGGCGCGCCGAAGAGCCGTCGGACCAGAGGCGGCGGCGAGACGGCGCACGGTTGCCCAACCGACGCCCTCGACGCCCCAGAACCAATCGTCACCGCCGTTCCCAGTGAACATCACTCGGGCGCCCGAGTCCGACGCGAGCTGCATCATCCGATCGCACTCGAGATCGCCCGGGTACGGCGGAAAGTCACGCCACGTGCGGGCCCATTCGGCGAAGTCGGCAGCGCCGGGTGACCGCGGCAGGCAGAGCTCGGCTCGTCGACCCAGGAACGACGAGGCCCGCTCGATCCACTCGCGCTCGTCGGCCTCGGGGTGGTCGGGGTAGACCATGGCACAGAGCCGGAGATCGGCTTCCGGGCGGCCTGACGATCCGAGCTCACGATGCAGGAGACCGGCGACCAGCGTCGAGTCGAGCCCGCCGCTGAGCTGCGCCGCGATCGGCACCTCGTCGGCAACCCGACACCGGACTGCGAC
>JASFPU010000347.1:0-4305 GCA_050115855.1 Holophagae bacterium | reverse complement strand
AGCGCGGCGGCCATGGCCCCTGCGAGCGCCGCCACCGAGCCGCCGCCCGGCGCGGTGGAATCGCGCGAGGTTTCGTCGGCGAAACCCTGGACCGTGAGACCGGCCAGCGGACGTTCCGGGGCGAGAATGTCCTCGATCACCTTTTCCTTGGCGTCGAACGCCGCCACCTCGTTGAGCCCGAGGCTGCGGATCGCGGCGTGCATGACGTCGGACACGGGGACACCGGGCGAGCGCGCCATTCGCGTCAGGTAGTGGACACCGGCGTCGAGCAGCGCCTGCTTCGGGACCAGCCCAACGAGCTCTGACCCGGTGACCCGGATGCCGCGCTCGCGCGCCGCCTCGTCACACGCGTCGAATGCAACGTGAAGCGGGGTCACATCGAGATCCACGAGGTTCATCGAGACCTGGGCGCAGCCGTACTCGGGGATGTACCACCCGACACCCCGCACCGCCTCGAGCGCGCCGGGCTGTCTGACCTTCGTGCCGTCCGGTCCCTTGACCATGCGGCCCTTCTCGCGCACGTCGAACGCGACACGGTTGGCCCACCGTTTGTCGGTGACGTTGAGGTTGACGTTGTAGGCGACCAGGAACTTGCGCGCCCCGGTCACCATGGCGCCGAACTTCGGCACGAACTCGGCCGGACCGTAATCGGGCTCGAACTCCGGTGTCGCGAGCTTGTCGGCGAGCGCCTCGTACTCGCCCTTTCGGATGTCGGCGAGCGATCGCCGCTCGGGCCGGGTCGCCGCGAACTCGTACAGGAACACCGGCACGCCGAGCTCGTCGCCGACCCGTTTGCCGAGCCGGTTGGCGAGCTCGACGCAGTCGTCCATCGTGACGCCGGCGACCGGCACGAACGGACACACATCGGTCGCCCCCTGGCGTCCGTGAGCCCCTTTGTGCCGGCGCATGTCGATCAGCTCGTACGACCGTTTGACCAGGGCGAACGCGCCTTCCAGCACCGCGTCGGGCTCGCCGACGAAGGTGATGACGGTCCGGTTGGTCTCGAACCCGGGGTCGACGTCGAGCAGCTCGACTCCACTCACCGACGCCGCGGCGTCGGCGATCGCATTGTACATCTCAGGGTCGCGTCCCTCCGAGATGTTGGGCACGCATTCGACGATCTTCATTCATGCCTCCCCGTTCATGCGGCTGGGCTCTGTCATCCTGCCGCCAGCGCCCGGACGTCGTGCTCGACCATCATCCGAACCAGCTCCGCGAAGCTCACGCGGGGCGTCCAGCCGAGCTCGTCCCTCGCGCGACTCGGGTCCGCGAGCAGCGCGTCGACCTCGGCGGGGCGGAAGAACTTCGGATCGACCTCGACGCGGATCTCGCCGGTCGCCCGGTCGCGTCCGACCTCGTCCACTCCCTCACCCTGCCAGTCGAGGTCGACGCCGACCTCGGCGAACGCGAGTTCGCAGAACTCTCGCACCGAGTGGTCCTCTCCGGTGCCGACGACGTAGTCCTTCGGCTGGTCGGTCTGAAGCATCATCCACATCGCCTCGACAAAGTCACCGGCGTAGCCCCAATCTCGTCGGGCATCGAGGTTGCCGAGGCGAACCGTGGCCCGCCGGCCGGCCGCGATCTCGGCCGCCGAGCGGGTGATCTTGCGCGTCACGAAGTTCTCACCGCGGCGGGGCGACTCGTGGTTGAACAGGATGCCGTTGACGGCGAAGAGGTCGTAGGCCTCTCGGAAGTGCACCGTGGCCCAGAAGGCGTAGAGCTTGGCCAGCGCGTAAGGCGACCGCGGGTGGAACGGCGTCGACTCCCGCTGCGGCACCTCGGCGACCTTGCCGAACAGCTCGGACGACGAGGCCTGGTAGAACCTGGCCTGCGGTGCCTGATGCCGGACCGCCTCGAGCAGCCGAACCGTGCCGAGACCGGTGACGTCCCCCGTGTACGTCGGCATCCGGAACGAGATCGCGACGTGGGACTGGGCGGCCAGGTTGTACACCTCGTTCGGCCGCACGTCGGCCAGGATCGTGGTCAGCGACTCCGTATCCCCGAGATCGCCGTAGTGCAGGTGGAACCTCGGAGCGACGTCGGGCCGGGCGCGGAGGTGGTCGATGCGTTGGCGATTGAAGGTCGAGGCTCGGCGGACGACCCCGTGCACCTCGTAGCCTTTGTCGAGCAGGAGCTCGGCGAGATAGGAGCCGTCCTGGCCGGTGATGCCGGTGATGAGCGCTGAAGTGGGCATGGACGAGAGTCTAACAAAGGACGCGGCGGGACGAGCGGGATCGAGTTGCAGATTCCCGGAATCGCGGGAATGCGCCCCGAACGCCCGAGATTCCAGAACATCGGGAACAACGTCCGACAGTTGCGGTTTATCATCGGCGACGATGGCGGACAAGGAACGGGTTCTTCGCGTGGTGCAGTGGCTGCTGATCGCAGCCGGGGTGGTGCTGGTCGGAATCTGGATCGGTTTCAGGATGCACGCCTCGGCCGGTCGCGACGCCGATCTGCAGCGCTTCGCCGAGGCGCGCGAAGCGGCCCACAGCACCGCGTCGAGCCCGGCACCGACGCCGGAGCAACGACTGCCCGCCGACCTGCCCGTGGACACGACCCTGTGGGCCGAAGGTCGGATCGAGGAGTACCAGGCGAGCCTCGATGCCGACGTCGACCCGCCGCTCGCCATCCTCCGGATCCCGGTCCTCGAGCTCGAGGTCGCGGTGCTCGAGGGCACCTCCGAGCTGGCACTCAACCGCGGGCTCGGTCACATCAGTGGCACGCCTCTTCCCGGCGCCGACGGGAACGTCGGCATCGCCGGTCACCGGGACGGCTACTTCCGCGGGCTCAAGGACATCGCCATCGGCGACGTCATCGAGCTCGAAACGCTCGACGGCCTGCTGCGCTACGTCATCACCGAAACGATCATCGTCGACCCGTCCGACGTCTGGGTGCTCGCACCTACCGAGCGACCGACCCTGACGCTGGTCACCTGCTATCCGTTCTACTTCGTCGGCTCGGCCCCCGAGCGCTTCATCGTCCACGCGGAGCTCGTCAATCGTGGACCGTGAATCCGCGAGCCATGCTCGCGGAGGCTACCGGTCGATGCGGTAGTTGGGCGCTTCCTTGGTGATGACGACGTCGTGGGCGTGGCTCTCCTTGAGGCCGGCCGCGGTCACCCGAACGAACTTTGCCTTACGGTGCAGCTCGGCGATCGAACCGCAGCCTGCGAGGCCCATGCCGGCGCGCAAACCTCCCATGAGCTGGGTCAATTGATCGCTCAACGGTCCCTTGTACGGCACCATGCCCTCGATGCCCTCGGGCACCAGCTTGGCGACGTCCTCCCCCTCCTGGAAGTACCGGTCACGGGAGCCTTCCGCCTCCTTCATCGCGCCGATCGACCCCATGCCGCGGTACGCCTTGAAGGTCCGGCCCTGGTACAGGATCTGCTCACCGGGCGACTCCTCGACGCCGGCGAACAACGACCCGATCATGATCGCGTCGGCGCCGGCGGCGAGTGCCTTACTCA
Organism: Holophagae bacterium; assembly: GCA_050115855.1. Lineage (GTDB taxonomy): Bacteria > Acidobacteriota > Thermoanaerobaculia > Thermoanaerobaculales > Sulfomarinibacteraceae > JAHECW01. Next base: position 833 of record JASFPU010000347.1, on the reverse strand, counting down.
GATCGCCCGAGAAGCGAATCCCGCCGTCGGCGATCACCGGCACTCCGTGCTCGTGAGCCGCGTCGGAGCACTCACGGATCGCGGTGATCTGCGGCATGCCGGCGCCCGTGACGACCCGGGTGGTGCAGATCGAGCCCGGGCCGATGCCGATTTTGACGGCTTCGACGCCGAGCGAGATCAGATCGCGCACCGCCTCGGGCGTCGCCACGTTACCGACAATGAGCGGAGTGTCGGGGAAGTCTCGCTTGACAGCCTCGACGGCATCGAGAACACCGCGTGAGTGGGCATGGGAGCTGTCCAGGCACAGCATGTCGACCTGGCGCTCGATGAGGGCGGCACAGCGCTCTGCCAGATCTCCGGACACGCCGATCGCAGCCGCCACCCGCAGCCGGCCGAGCTCGTCCTTGCACGCGTTCGGGTAGTCGTGGGCCTTCTTGATGTCCTTGACCGTGATCAACCCCTTGAGGCTACCGTCATCGTCGACGATCAGGAGCTTCTCGATCCGATTCCTGTGGAGCAGGATCTTGGCCTGCTCGAGCGTCGTGCCGACCGGCGCCGTCACCAGGTTCTCGTGCGTCATGAAGTCCGAGATCGGGCGCGCGAACTCGCTGCAGAACCGGAGGTCCCGGTTGGTCAGAATTCCCTTCAGCTGGCCGTCGTGGTCGATCACCGGCAGGCCCGAGATGTGGAAGTGGGCCATGACGTCGAGCGCCTCCTGGACCGATTGCTCCGGGTGCACGGTCACCGGGTCGACGATCATCCCCGACTCGGACCGCTTGACCCGGTCGATCTGCTCCGCTTGGCGGGCGATGCTCATGTTCTTGTGGACGATG
>JASFPU010000346.1:0-4309 GCA_050115855.1 Holophagae bacterium | reverse complement strand
CTCCTACCCGCCCCCCGGGGGCCCCCCCTCGCCGGAACCGCCGGTGTGGTCGGCGAGCTCGAGCTCGATGTCCTCCCACTCCGCCATCAGCCGCTCGACCTCGGTCTCGAGATCGGAGCGTTCCGTCTGCAGACGACGGATCTTCTTCTCGTCGGTCCGATCGAAGAAGCCCGGCGTGCAGTACTCCGTGTCGATGGCTTCGATCCGCTGCTCGGCCCGCTCGACCGCGGCGGTGACGATGTCGAGCCGGAGCTCGAGGTCCCTGCGCAGCTTGGCGTGTTTCCGGTCGTCCCTGACGGTCCGGGAATCCGCCTTCGACCGGTCGGTCTTCTTGCGCTCTCGCTTGGCGCGCAGGCTCGCCGCTCCGACGTCGAGGTGGTCATCGCCGCAGGCGGCCAGGTAGTCGTCGTAGCTTCCGGGATAGTCGGTGAGGCCATTCGGTGTGATCTCGAGGATCCGAGTGGCGAGCTCGGAGACGAACCAGCGGTCGTGGGCGACGAAGATGAGGGTTCCGTTGTAGTCCTCGAGCGCCCTGACGAGCGCCTCGATCGCCTCGAGGTCGAGGTGATTGGTGGGCTCGTCCAGGACGAGCACATTGGGTCGCTCGACCGCGAGCCGGGCGAAGATGAGCCTCGCCGCCTCGCCGCCCGACAGACTGGCCAGCTTCTTCGTCACCTCGTCGCCGGAAAAGAGCACCTTGCCGAGCTGAGATCGCACCCAGCCGACACTCTGACCTGGGCTCGCCGCGGCGAGCCAGCTCTCGACCGTGCCCGCGGAACCGGACAGCAGCTCGCGGTGGTCCTGGGCGAAGTACCCCGGGGCGACCTGGTGGCCCCACTCGGTGCGGCCCTCGTCGGGCTCGAGCCGGCCCATGACGATCCGCAGCAGCGTCGATTTTCCGATCCCATTGGGCCCGATGACGGCGAGGCGGTCGCCACGTCTGAGATGGAGCGTCACGTTGTCGAGCACCCGCTTCGCGCCGAACGACTTGCCGACCCCGTCGACGGTGAGCACCTGCTTGCCGCTCGGTCGCTGCTGCTGGAAGTCGAAGTGGGGGTAGCGTCGCGACGATCGCGGCAGTGGCTCGATGACCAACTTCTCGATCTGTTTGATCTTGCTCTGGGCCTGGCGCGCTTTGGTGTTCTTGGCGCGGAACCGATCGACGAACGCCTGGTGGTTGGCGATCTCCTTCTCGCGCTTGGCGATCTCGGCCTCCTTGCGCGCCCGCTCCTGGCGCTTGGCGCCGTTGAAGTCGCTGAAGTTGCCGGTGTACAGCGTCACGGTCTCGTAGTCGACGTCGAGGATGTGGGTCGCGACGTTGTCGAGGAAGCGGTGGTCGTGCGAGATCACGACCGAGCACGCCGGTGACTCGACGAGGAACTTCTCGAGCCACCGGATGGACAGGATGTCCAGGTGGTTGGTCGGCTCGTCGAGCAGCAGGCAGCCCGGGTCGGACGCCAACACCCGGGCGAGCAGAACCCGGAGCTTGAAGCCACCGGACAGCGTCGACAACGGTTGGCGGTGCTGCTCGCTGGGGATACCGAGACCCTCGAGGATCTCGCCGCACCGAGCCTCGAACGAGTAGCCGTCGAGGCTGACGATGACGTCCTCGAGCTCGGCATAGCGGTCGGCGTCGAAGGAGGTGTCCGCAGTCTCCAGCACCGCCTCCTTGTCGACGAGCGCCTGCCACAGCGTGTCGTGTCCCATCATCACGACCTGGATGATGGGCAGCTCCTCGAAGCGGAAGTGGTCCTGCTCGAGGACCCCGATCCGGAGCTTTTTCGGCCGCGAGATGCTGCCCTCGGTCGGCTCCTCGTGGCCGGCGAGCATGCGAAGCAGGGTGGTCTTGCCCGAGCCGTTGGCGCCGACCAGACCGTAACGGCAGGCCGGGTTGAGCTGGAAGCTCGCGGCGCGGAACAGGGTCTGTGCGCCGAAGTCCTTGCCGAGATCGGTGACCGCCAACATTGCCGCAGAGAATACCGCACCATCGAGGTCCGACGCCGCGGCCCGCTGTCGCTGCGTCTCAGTCTTTTCTTGGTATCATCAGGGGCCACGGTTTTCGAAAGAGAGGAGGGCTGATGGTGCGAGCGACGATCACTCTCATCGCGTTGGTGCTGATGGTCGGGGCGCCGGTCGCGGCGCAGGACGGGGATGCGATTCTCGGGCTGTGGGCGACCGACCCGGAGGGCGGTGGCGGCGAGGGCCACGTCCGGATGTACAAGGAGGACGGCAGGTACCACGGCACGATCGTCTGGCTCGCCGAGCCGGTCTATGGCCCCGATGATCCGGACGGTCCCGAGGGCCAGCCGAAGGTCGACACCGAAAACCCCGACCCGGCGCTGCGGGACCAGCCCGTCATCGGTCTGGTCATCGCCAGGGACTTCGTCTACGCCGGTGACGGGCTCTGGCACAAGGGTACGATCTACGATCCGGACAACGGCAAGACCTACAAGTGCAAGATGCGCTTCGGCGACACCGACGACGTGCTCAAGGTGCGCGGGTTCATCGGATTCTCCATGCTCGGCCGAACCACCGAGTGGACCCGCGTCGACGAGGGCGAGCGGTGACTGCGTTCGGCCCGGCGACCGAGCCGGTGACGACGGCGCTGGAGGCGGTGCCGTGGCCGTGAGCTACGGCTCCTATCTCAGGCTCGACGAGCTGCTCGCCCTGCAGCAACCTCTGTCGGACGGTCCGGAGCACGATGAGACGCTGTTCATCGTGCTCCACCAGGTGAACGAGCTGTGGTTCAAGCAGATCCTGCACGAGCTCAAGCTGCTCCAGCTCGCGATGGAGAACGGTCACGCCCCGATCGTGTCGCGGACCCTCAAACGGGTGCTGACGATCCTCACGACGCTGGTCGCCCAGATCGACGTCCTCGAGACCATGACGCCGATGTCCTTCCCTTCGTTTCGGGAGCTGCTCGAGACCGCGAGCACCTTCCAGTCATTCCAGTTCCTGGAGCTGCAGTTCGTGCTCGGCCACCGTCGACCCGAGATCGTCGACGCGTTCGAGGAGGGCGGCGCGGAGCGGCTCCGGCTCGACCGTCTGTCGGGCCGGCCGTCGGTGTACGACTCCTTCCTCCGGTACCTGCAGCTGCTCGGCTATCCGATTCCGCCCGACGTGCTCAACCGGGACCTGGCGGGTCCCAACACCGCGTCGGCGGCGGTTCAGGAGTCGCTCATCGAGATCTACCGCCACGATCCCGCCGCGTGGCAGATCTGCGAGCTCATGGTCGATCTTGACGAGGGCCTTCTCGAGTGGCGGTATCGCCACATGAGAATGGTCGAGAGGACCATCGGAAGGGAGGAGAGCGCCGGTGGGTCGGCCGCGGCATTGTCCCTCCGATCGGCGTTGTCCACGACGTTGTTTCCGGATCTGTGGGCGATCCGGAGCGACCTGTGATCCGTTTCGCCGACGATCAGCTCGAGGAGATGAGGGCTGATCTCGGCAGCGTCGCCCGCGGAACCCGCCGCGCCCGATTCTGAGATTCGCGATAGGATCGACGGATGGCGTTCGAAGGCAACCTCGAGACCATGCCGGTGGCGGACCTGTTGCAGTGGGTCGCCAACGGCCGGATGACCGGAACTGTCCGGGTCTCCCGCGGCGAGCTGTCCAAGATGATCTACATCAGGAACGGAGAGATCGTGTCGTGCACCTCGACCGATCCGCGGGAGTTTCTCGGCCACTTCCTGGTCAGCCACGGCGCGATCGACGAGGACGAGCTGCAGGATGCGATGGTCCGGCAGGAGCGGGACGGCGGGCTGCTCGGTGAGATCCTGGTCGACCGCGGGACGATCGATCGCGAGGGGCTGGAACGAATGCTGCGGCTCAAGGCCGAGGAGGCAATCTTCGATCTCTTCACCTGGGATCGAGGCCACTTCCTGTTCGCTGACGGGGACCTGCCGGGTTACGAGCTGATTCCGATCTCGCTCGGCGTCGCCGGGCTGGTACTCGAGGGGACGCGACGGCTCGACGAATGGCGCCGGATCCGTGATGTCATTCCGTCGCCGCTCTGCGTGCCGGTCGCCGTTACGACGCTGTTCGAGCCGGACGACGACACTCCGTCCGGGCGGCGGAGCGTGCTCGCCGCAGTCGATGACAATCGCTCGATCGAAGACATCTGTCTGCACACCCACTCGAGCGAGTTCTACGTCTGCGAAATCCTGCTTCAGGAGGTCCTCGCCGGACGGGTCAAGGTTGTTCGACCGCGGACCGCCACGCCCCGCGTCGGTGCCGCCGAAGGCATGGAGGCAGGAGGGCTGGTCGAGATGGCGCGCGACTGGCTCGCGGTCAACGAGCTCGAACGGGC
>JASFPU010000345.1:0-4312 GCA_050115855.1 Holophagae bacterium | reverse complement strand
TCGATGAATCAAGCACATTGAATGTAGCACGATCGCGGCAACGTGCGGCTGGACTCTTCTCCGAAAACCGAGACGGATCTTCTGAAGGTCCGTCTCGGTTTTCGGAGCTTAGAGAAGGGCCAAGAGGGTGCCGAGCGCGGCCGCGATAGCTACCGCGCACCCGCAACCGCCACCCCGGCTCAGCGCCTGGTTGAACATGGCCCGGCCGGCGGTGCGACCGACGATCGGAACCGCGGCGATCGCGACCTTGGCGGCGGTCTCACGCCAGCGGTCCATCTCCTCACGGTGGAGCTTGTCGCGCAGGATCTGCTTCTCGACGGCGACCCGCTCGCGGTACTTCATCTCCTCGCGGGTTCGGACCACCTCGAGCTCCTCGGCGTCGGGGATGAAGCGCAGCTGGGAGTCGCAGTACTCGCAGATTACCTCGACCTCACCCAGCGGCACCTCGACCGGCGCCGAGCAGTTGGGGCAGTGGTGGGTGACGGGATCAGCCATCGGAGGGAGGCTCCGACAACGTCTCGACGAGCTCGGCGAGCTCGTGGGGACCGTCGACGCGATAGTCGGGACGGATCGACCAGGCGTTGCCGGCGCCCCCGTCGACAAAGTGAGCGGCCACGAAGCGGAACCAGATCTCGTGGCCGATCGCGACGAGGTCGCGGTTGGCGTTGGCCGCGCAGTGCGCGTCCGCCTCGTGATCTCCGACGTAGAGAACGGTGGCCGGTTCCTCGAGGCCCAGAATGTCGAGCGCCCGCAGCAGGCCGTCCGGCGCCGGCTTCTGCCGACTCAGAGGGACCTCGGCGTAGCCGACGATGGCGGAGAAGTACCGGTTGACACCGGTGTCCTTCAGGACCTGCTCGATGATCGCCCGATCATTTTGCGACACAACCGCCTGAGGCAGGTGGCCGAGCCGGTCGAGGGCGGCCTCGACGCCGTCGAAGAGCGGCACCTCCGTACGGTCGGCAAGCTGGTACGGAGCCCAGCGCTGGACGGCGCGGCGGCACTGCTCGTCGGTCAGGCCGAACGAGGTGGTGTAGAGCTCCTGCCAGTTCCGGACCCGGCTCCAGGCCGCGTCGTAGGCCTCCACCGAGCTCAGCCCGGCGATCTCACGCCACGGTGTCCCGGCGATTTCCTCGACAATCCGGCGGTTGACGCTCAGATTCCTCCTGCGCGTGTCGGCCATGGTGCCGTCGAAGTCCCAGAGCACGGCCTTGAGCGGGTGATCAGGCAGCATGGGGGCCATTATGCACGCGCCGTTCGTCGGCGGTTGTGATGCCGAGCCTGTGGGGAGTCCTCGGCTGGATGCTGGAGGCTGGATTCCGGAGGGCTGGGTGTCGGATGTTGGGCGTTAGATGTTCGATGTTGGATGTTAGACGTCAGACGTTAGATGTGAGAGGTCAGACGTTCGCTGTCGGATGCGGATGGTGCTCGTCCATTCAGTCGTGGATCGGCGGTCGATCCCGTTGACGTCGAAGATCGACGACGCGCCGCTACACTCGCTCGATGGAAACCATCACGCGGCGCCAGGCGCGTCGGCTCGCCCTGGTCCGAGCCGGCCTGCTCAAGACGAGGTGGACCGGGATGCCGGGATCGGCCCGGGGACGCGGCCGGTCGGCCCGGCGCGCCTGCCACGAGGTCGTCCGGCGCTTCGGCTACCTCCAGCTCGACTCGATCGCCGTCGCCGGCGCGCGCAGCCACGGTCTGGTGCTCATGTCACGGCTCGATGGGCTGGACCCGAGCCTGGCCGAGGAGCTGCTCCAGCCGGGTGAGCCGCTCTTCGAGTACCTCGGCCACGAGGCGTGCTGGCAGCCGATCGAGCTCTATCCGCACTTCGAGTTTCGTCGGCGTGAGCTGCGCGACGCGCCGCGGTGGGGAGGCTTCGTGGCCGAGCACCGCGAGCTGGCGCGCGAGATCCTCGAACGGATCGAGCGCGAAGGCCCATTGCGATCGATCGATTTCGACAGCGGCCGTTTCGGCGTCGACTGGAAGTTCAAGAAAGCGACCTTCGTCGCCAGCGGGCTGTGGGGAGTCGGCGAGCTGGCGATCCGCGAGCGGCAGTCGTTCCAGAAGGTCTTCGATCTGCCCGAGCGTGTGATTCCTGACGAACTTCGCCGGCGGCCGCTGAGTTTCGCCGAGGCGCTGCCCGAGCTGCTGCTCACGGCGCTCGACGGGCACGGCTGGGCGACCCGGGGAACGCTCGCCGACACCTGGCGTCTGAAGAACCGGGCCGGCGAGATCGACGGCGCCCTCGATCGGCTCGTCGAGGGGGGCGAGGTGGCGCCGTGCGAGCTGGTCGGCGGCGATGGCGGCCGGACCGCGGGCTGGATCCGCACCGACCACCTCGAGCTTGCCACCCGGGTCGAACGATTGCGACCGCGGCGCGACCGCGGCGTGCTGCTGTCGCCGTTCGATCCGGTGCTCTGGGATCGCGGCCGGTTGGCGATGCTGTTCGGCTTCGATCAAGTGTTGGAGATCTACAAGCCGGCGGCCGAACGGATCTACGGTTACTACTGCCTGCCCGTCCTCGCCGGCGACCGGCTGGTGGCTCGGGTGGATCTCAAGTGCAACAGGAAGGCGGAGCGCATCGACCTGCTGTCGTGCCGGTACGAGCGCGATGATCCGAGCGCTGCCGATCGCGAGGCGGTCCTCAGCGCGATCGACCGGCACGCGCGGCTGCTCGACATGGCGCCACCCGACGTCTCGAGTCCTCCGAGCTAGTCGACGGCGATCTCGAGGGTCGCGACCTCGTCAACGGTACGTTCCAGCGCCCCGTCGAACGCTTCCTCGGTTCCGATCCGCGCCGGGCCGAGAAGGTCGGACAGGATCTCCCGGACCTCGCGGCGCGACACGTCGAGCTCGAGCACGTCGTCATCGATGTGGATCGAGGCCTCGTCGACGATCCGCTCGGCGGCCTCGCCGAACGGCGCATCCGGGCCGGTCACCGCTCCGAGCTCGCTGCGCAGAATCTGCTCGACATCAGTCCGAAGCGCCGACTCGACCCGCGCGCCGATACGTTCCACCTCTTCGCTCAGGGGCTCCATCTGCCGTTGCAGACGCTCCATCTCCTCGTGGAACGGCTCCATCTGGCGCTGGATCCGCTCGAGCTGCTCCTGCGACGGGACCCCGGCGACGTGGATCGCCTCGATCTGCCGGGTCAGCGGCTCGAGCTGCGCGTGCAGCGCCTCCAGCTGGGCGTGGTACGGCTCCATGTCGAGCTGGATCCGCTCGAGCTGCCCCATGTGGGCTTCGATCTGGGCCTGGATCTGCTGCTGGATTTCCTCGAAGGTACCGTCCTCGACGTGGATCTTCATCGACTGGAATGCGTCCTGCATCGCCTCGAGCTGCTCGTGAACCGGCGTCATGTCGACCTGGACCGCCTCGATCTGCTCGAGGATCGGGGCCATCTCGGCCTGGATCCTGGCGAGCGCCTCTTCGTCGATGTCGACTCGGAGGTTCTCGATCTCCTTCAGCTCGGGCTCGATTGCGTCCTTCTGTCGTTCGATCTGCTCGATGAACGGCTCGAGACGCTGCTCCGCGTCCTTCATGTCGGCGAGCGCCGCCTTGAGCTCGGGGCTGGCCGGCTTCGCACCGGGCTCCGCAGGTTGGACTGCGGCGATCGCAGGGACCAAGGCCGCGGTGATCACGGCGGCGGGCAGAATGACGGCGAGGCCGACGCGGCGGTGGCTGGGTCGATTGAGGATGGTCATGATGCGTTCCTCCAGGTGTGAGCGCCGGGCCATTCCGAGACCGGCGGCGGCCGGCGCCCGGTGGTGCAGCGCAATTCGGGCGATGCCCAACAGGTGGCAGGCGTAGGTCGACGCGCGGGAGCCGAACGCCAGTACCTCCTCGTCGCAAGCGAGCTCCTGCTCGAGGTCGAGACGGCGCCCCGCCCACCAGACGAGGGGGTTGAACCAATAGACCGCGCAGGCGAGCCGGGCGACGGTCCGGACCACCCAGTCGAATCGGATCACGTGGACGAGCTCGTGCTGGAGCACGGCGGTCAGCCGGTCCTCGAGCCAGGTGTGTGAGCTGACCGGGAGCATCAGGACGGGACGGAGCGTGCCGAACACCGCCGGGATGTCCAGCTCGGAGCTCACCACCAGCCGGACCCGGCGGCGGCATCCGACCTGGCGGCGGACTCGCGCCGCGAGCGCGAGCACGTCGGGCGCGGTGACGATGCTCGCCCGCCGGACGAGGCGGTGCATGCGCCACAGCGCCACGAGCTGGTGACCGACAAGTGCGACCGCGACGCCGGCCCACAGCAGCGCGATCGCGTCGTCGACGGGCGGCAGGGTCCGGCCGCGGGTCGCGAGCG
>JASFPU010000344.1:0-4329 GCA_050115855.1 Holophagae bacterium | reverse complement strand
CTGCGATGTCATTCATAATTCATAACTCATAATTCATCATTGAATGAAGTCCCACAGATCGAGCCCACACTCCTGAAACAGCTCGGGCAGCCGGTGGAGCGGCAGGCCGATGACGGTTTGGGGCGACCCGGTGACGGTCGCGACGAGCAGTCCGCCGGCGCCCTGAACGGCGTACGCTCCGGCCTTGTCCGTCGGCTCCTGGGTGCCGATGTACCAGTCGATCACCGCGTCGTCGAGCCGTCGGAAGGTCACCTCCGCGGTGTCGACCAGGCTCTGACAACGGCCGTCGACGACCAGCGCGACCGCGGTGTGAACCTTGTGGGTCCGGTCGGACAGCAGCCGCAACATGGCGCGCGCCTCGCCGGTCGACACCGGCTTGCCGAGGATGCGGCCGTCGGCCTCGACCACGGTATCGGAGCCGAGCACCGGATGCCGCAGGACCCGCTCTGCGACCTGCTCGGCCTTGGCGCGGGCCGCGCGCACCGCGAACGCGGGCGGCCTCTCACCGGGCACCGGAGGCTCCTCGCCGGCGGCCGGCCGGACCTCGAAGCGGAGCCCGATCAGGTCGAGGAGCTCTCGCCTCCGGGGCGATCCACTGGCCAGGATGATCGAAGCCGACATGGTGATCGACCATTATAGGGGAGCGGCCGGCTGGGCTCAGCCCGCTCCGTCGAGCGTCGCCGCCACACCGTCCGGTACGTACGCCACCATGTCGTCCGGCAGCGGCGCCACGAGCCGAAGCGGGTCGCCGCTCTTCGGGTGGGGCAGCGCGAGCACCGCGGCGTGCAGCAGCGGGCGCGGCGCCAGGTCGAGTCGAGCCGCGCCGTACAGGCGGTCGCCGACCACCGGGTGGCCGCAGTGGCTCAGGTGAACCCGCACCTGGTGGGTCCGGCCGGTGTCGAGCTGGCACTCGACGAGGCAGAGGTCGTCATCGAGCGGTGCCGCGACCCGGACCTCGGTCCGCGCGTCGCGTCCCCCGTCGGCGATCCGGAATCGCCAGCGGTGACCGGGGTCGCGACCGATCGGCCGGTCGACGACGAAGCTCGACTCGTCCGGTCGGCCCTCGACCACCGCCAGGTAGCGCCGCTCGACCGCCCGTTCGGACCAGGCGCGGGCGAGCGGGGCGGTCGCCTGCGGGTTGCCGGCGAAGAGAACCACACCGGTGGTGAGGCGGTCGAGGCGGTGGACCAGCCTGAGGAACGGCGGCACGCCGTCGGCGACCGCGAGGTGGAGGGCGGTGAGCTGATCGAGCGCGAGGTCGCGGTCCGCTCGGGACGACGGCTGGGACAGCACCCCCGCCGGTTTGTCGACCGCGACCAGCCAGCGGTCCCGGTGCAGCACCGTCAGCGGCGGAAGATCGGGACGCGGTGGCACGCCCAGGTCGTCCGGTGAGCGTGCGACGTCGACCACGTCAGCCGTGCCGACCTCGCGGCTCTGAACCCGCGTCGGCCGTCCGTTGCGCGCGACCTCACCGGCTCCGATCGCGGAGCGGGCGGCGCGGCGCGACAGCACGGTTGCGGCGGCGAGGAACTGGTCGAGCCGGAGGCCGTTGTGCTCGGGATACACGAGCAGGCGGGTGCCTCTGGAATCAGGTGTGAGCATCGAGTGTGATTGTAGCGGCAAGCATCCCTGCTTGTCTGCCCGGGCGTTCACGAGGTTGAGCTCGACGATTGAGTGCCGACCCGCCACGGAGCACACAGCGGCATGGACGGTGGGCTCAAGCCCACCCTACGGCGACGATCGTCGTTAGGTGATCCGGTTCCGCGGGGCTCTCGTGCACGAAGGGGCGAACCCGAACGCTCGCCATCGCCTCGCACGCTTGTGGCCCGCGTAGGGTGGGCCTGGGCCCACCGTCCCAGTCGCTACGGATTCCCGGCGCTCTCCGGTTCGTCCGGGCGATCCGGGTTGTGCTCGGGACGTTTCCTACTCGTTGGCCCGCACGGGCAGCACGTACCGCGCAGTGGTCCCCTCGCCCTCGATGGACTCGAGCTCGATCCTGCCGCCGTGGGCGCGGACCATCTTGTCAGCGACGGCGAGCCCGAGCCCCGCACGGCCGCTGTGCTGCGGGAAGAATGGCAGCAGCGCCTGCTCCAGGATGTCCGGCGGTATCCCACGACCGGCGTCGCGCACGGCGACGACGATGACGCCCGTGTCGGCCGCGGCGGTGAGCTCGATCCGGTGCGGCGGCTCGGTGTGCTGGACGGCGTTGTCGAGCAATCGCTCCAATACGATGGTGACGAGCTGCCGATCCCAGAACCCGACGAGGCCGGGCGCGATCGGACCGACCGACACCTCGGCCGGCGCCTGACGATCGCCGGCCCGGTAGCGGGCGGCGACGGAGTCGAGGGCGTCGGCGACGTCGACATCCTCGAGCGTGGGCCGGACGGGTCGGCCGAACAGCAGCATCTCGTCGATGATCGACGACAGCCGCTGCAGCTGACCCCGCATCGAGTCGAGCGCCTTGACCACGGCGGCCGGGTCGTCGGCCCGGAGCTGGAGCGCCTCGCCCTGCACCGAGGCGGCGAAGATCGGGTTGCGCAGCGCGTGGGCAATCTGGTTGACCAGCCACTCGCGGTCGGTGTCGAGGGTGCGATCCCGATCTGCCATCTCGACGCCGCCTGCTACATCTCGGGTTTCGCCTGGCGGGTCGCGGGAAGGGCGCGGGTGCGGGCCCAGGATCGGATCTGCTTGAGCTGCTCCTCCATCGTGCGTGACAGCGGAATCGTCTTCCCGAAAGCGGCCAGCAGGTCGTTCTGGGTGACCTCGGTGCCGCGGGCGTGAGCGGTGATCCGGGCCGACGCCACCGCCTGCTCGATCTCAGCGCCGTTCCACGCCCGGGTCGCCGACGCGAGCAGGATGAGGTCGTAGGCGGCGGGATCGATCTGGTTGCGCTCCATGTGGATCGACAGGATCTCCTTGCGTTCCTCCTCGTTCGGCAGGTCGACGAAGAAGACCTGGTCGAATCGCCCCTTGCGCAGAATCTCGGCCGGCAGGAGGTGGATGCGGTTGGCGGTCGCGGCGACGAAGACGTCGGCGCGGTGCTCCTGCATCCAGGTCAGAAAGGTCGAGAAGATCCGGGTCAGCGACCCGGTCGCGCCGTCCTGGTAGCCGGCGATGCCCATCTCGATCTCGTCGATCCAGAGGACCGCGGGCGCGACCGCCTCGACCGCCTCGAGCGCGCGGTGGAAGACCCACTCGGCGGAACCTTGGACACCGGCGAAGACCAGGTTCATGTCGAGACGGAACAGCGGCAGCGACCACTCGCGCGCGATCACCTTGACCGCCAGGCTCTTGCCGCAGCCCGAGATGCCCATCAGCAGGACGCCGCGCGGCGTCGGCATGTCGATCTTGCGCGCCTCGGGCAGGAACAGGCTGCTGCGCTCCCGGACCCACTCCTTGAGCTGGTCGAGCCCGCCGAGGGTGGCGATGTTCTCGTCGGGCGGTACGAACTCGAGGATGCCCTCCTTGCGCGAGACCTGCTCCTTCTCGGCCAGAACCTCGCTGAAGAACGCCTCGGTCGTGGCCCCGTGCTTGTCGAGCAGCCGCCGAAGCATGTGCTCTGCCTCGGTCAGCGACATTCCTTTCAGCGACGCCACGAGCCGTTCGGCGTCGCTGCCGTCGATGCCCCGCGAGCTGAAGATCGACGTCACGAGGTGCTCGATCTCCTTGTCGTCGGGGAACAGCGAGATCACGACGTAGCTGAGCTGCTTGAGGGCGTCCGGCAGCTCGGCGCTCTGCTTCAGGATGAACAGGTACCGACCGCTGCCGCGGATCGTCATCGCGGTGTCGCGCAGCCGACGCAGCAGCTTGCGATCGTTGAGAAACTCGCCCACGTCCTTGAACAGGTACAACCCCTTCGGCCCCTCGTCGGCGATCCACGCGAGGGCGTCCATCGGGTCGTCGAGTCCATCCGGACCGACCGACTGGAAGCCGTCGACGCAGTTCCATACGGCGAGCGGCAGCGGGTTCGGCCGGGCGGCCTTGCCGAACCGTTCGAGCAGCATCTCCTGCCGCTCCTCCTCCATGCTCACGACGATGGTCAGTGGGTAGGCCGACGCGAGGGCGGTGCGCACCTGGTCGTAGGTCGAACGCATGATGAGCATTGTAACCGCTTCGAAGCGCTGGAACCGCTTCGAAGAGATGCAGGTTCCGAAACCGCCCGATGTCCGGCGGACCTCGGGCGGTTTCGGAAGGGGGAGAGAGGCAGGTAGACTCGCGCTACGGGATGAATGCGCCAAGGCTCTCGATTGTGATTCCGACGCACGACACGCGCGAGCTGACGCTTCGGTGCCTGGGGTCGCTGCCGGCCGGGGGGGTCGAGGCGGCGGA
>JASFPU010000343.1:0-4334 GCA_050115855.1 Holophagae bacterium | reverse complement strand
CGCGGCGTGGTCCACGTTGGAGCCGTGACTCAGGGGCTATGGGCTCGTGCTGCTCGAACGGGAACGGCACCCCGTGGTCGCCGCGGAGGCCGTGTCAGGTTTGACATCACGGACCGGGTTTCCTAGGCTCAGTCAAACCTGCTGACGCCTGTGATCGCGGGACTCGAGTGTGGTGGGAGGAGGCTTTGCGCATGAGAAGTTCGCTGGTTGTCACCTTTGCCTGTCTGTGTGTCCTGGCGTTGCCGCTGGCGGCGTCGGCCCAGACTCGAATCACCGATTCCACAACCAACGGTGGAACAAGTCGCGACTCCTACGACCCGAAGGTTGACGGCGACGGCTCCCGCGTCGTCTTCCGGTCGGACGCGGACCTGCTCAGCGAGGGGCGGGCCGACAACGACTACGAGATCTGGCTGTGGGACGACACCACCGGTTTTCAGCGTCTCACCGATGTTACGGCCAACGACGCCACTGGCCGGGACGCCTGGATCCCGTCCATCAGTGACAGCGGGGCTCGGGTCGCGTTCCGCTCCGACGGGGATTTTCTGAGCGAGGGGCGGGCCGACACCGACGAGGAGATCTGGCTGTGGGACGAGACCACCGGCCTGCAGCGCATCACCGATGCCCTGGCCAACGGCGGCACCGGCCGTGACTCGTACGAGGCAACCGTCAGCCCCAACGGCAACCGGGTCGCGTTCCGCTCCGACGCCGACCTGCTCAGCGAGGGGCGAGCCGCCAATAACGAGGAGGTCTGGCTGTGGGACGAGACCACGGGCTTGCAGCGCATCACCGATGCCCTGGCCAACGGCGGCACCAGTCGTGACTCGTTCGAGCCCGCTCCGAGTGCCGACGGCTCGCGCGTTGTCTTCCAGTCCGACGCGGACCTGCTCAGCGAGGGGCGGGCCGACAACAACAACGAGATCTGGCTGTGGGACGAGACCACCGGCCTGCAACGCATCACCGACGTGACCGCCAACGGCGCCACCGGTCGCGACTGCTACGACGCGGCGATCAGCAACGACGGCACCCGGGTCGTGTTCCGCTCCGACGCCGACTTCCTCAGCGAGGGGCGGGCCGACAACAACTACGAGATTTGGCTGTGGGACGAGACCACCGGGCTCGAGCGCCTGACCGACGTGACCGCCAACGGCGCCACAGGTCGCGACGCCTACGACCCGGAGATCAGCGCCGACGGCACCTTGATTGCGTTCGAGAGCGACGCCGACTTCTTCAACCAGGGCATCCCCGACAACCAGACCGAGATCTGGGCCCTGGACGTCAGCACCTCGAACCTCTCCCGGCTGACCAACGTCAGCGACACCGACCGCGACAGCTACGACCCCGACATCTCCGCGGACGGCCTGCGTATCGCCATCGAGAGCGACTCGGACTTCCTGGGCCAGACTATTCCGGCCAGCCAAGACGAGATCTGGTTGTTCGACAACCCGGTCCCCGTGGAGCTGATGAGCTTCAGCATCGAGTAGACCCGAGGCTCGACGGGGCGGCGCGGCCCACCACCCTCCGCCCCGTCGCGAATCCCGTTCCGGCAGGTTTTACAAGGTGGACAGCCTCGACCGTGTGCTCCACGGCACGTGGGGGGTGCTGTCTAGGATGCCACTGATCACAACCTCACAACCTCGGTCCGGCGCGCCGGCGTTGTGATGATGTGATCGGTGGCACCGGTCAGGCACGCCTTTGTGCCTTTGCTCTGCCCCACTTCACACACCGGCGGGAGCCGTCGACAACGGCGTCGTGGCGTGCCTGGCACCCTTTCTGCGTGGCACCGGCTGCAGGCCGCGGACCGCGACCTGGCGACGGCGATCGCCAACCGGTACCCGCGCCTCACCCTGACCGCGTCGGTGACCACTGCGGACAACGTTGAAAACGCCGCAAGGGAGAGGATCGTCGCACCATTGCAGCTGCAGCGAAACTCACTGGACTTGTTGACAAGATGCACATTCGTACATACACTGTGGCCATGAATCGCGATCACGATTTCAAGACAGTGCGACGCGGCCCGGTGGTCCAGCCACCACCGGGAAAGACCCGGATTACAATCCGAATCGACGACGACGTCCTTGCGTGGTTCAAGGAACAGGTTCACCTCGCGGGCGGCGGCAGCTACCAATCCATGATCAACCAGGCCCTCCGGGAGTTCATCGTGTCGAGTAAAGAACCCCTTGAGGAGGTTCTCCGCCGTGTCGTTCGCGAGGAACTTCGGACGCAAGGGACTTCGCCGAAACCGGATCGACCGAACTCCCGGCCGATTCGATCTTCGGACTTTCGTCTGACCCCATTGACCTCGGCGAAGATCACCGACCTTTGCAGGCGCTGGCACATCAGGCGTCTGGCCTTCTTCGGTTCCGTCCTTCGCGACGACCACGGACCAGAGAGCGACATCGACGTCCTCGTCGAGTTCGAGCGCGATCACGTTCCTGGATTCGACTTCATCACGATCCAGGACGAACTGACCGAGATCTTCGGACAGCAGGTCGATCTCCACACCCCATCGACCCTCAGCAAGTACTTCCGCGATGACGTGCTCGATCGAGCCAGGACCTTCTATGACGCTGCATGACGACACCGTCGCCCTGCGCCACATGCGCGACCACGTCGCCGAGGCGATCGAGCTCGCCGCCGACCGCCAACGCGACGACCTGGACGGGGACCGTGTCCTCGCTCTCGCCCTGACCAAGCTGGTCGAAATCGTCGGAGAGGCCGCGGTGAGAGTTTCCGAAGAGCTGCGGGACTCTCACAACGAGATCCCCTGGCGGCAGATCGTCGGTACGCGGAACCGCCTCATCCACGGCTACGACGCGGTCGACCACGACATTCTCTGGGGAATCATCGACCGTGAGCTGCCGGTGCTGCTCGGTCAGCTCGAAAATGTGCTTGCCCAGGTGAGCTCCGAGCGGTCGTAGCTATCCACGCTGCTCCGCCTTGACTCCCGCTCCAGGAAACGTCACGCTGACGACAACCGTCCACGCTGCGGCACGCCTGAGACGTTGCTGTGGCGCCCGCCGATCAGCCTCGAGCGGGTGGGATGGGAAGGTGTCGTCGGTTCGATCTCTATCGGCTCCACCAGGCTTCGCTCTCGTCCTTCGGTCGAGGACTAATCCTGCCGCAGCGGAGCTCCGGGCAACGCCGGGCTTCTCTATTCATGCCACTCACGGCCGAGAACTCCGCCCTTGCAGTTTCCGCTACGGGGCGAGCTCGAGCACCTTGACGCTCCACCAGAGCCCGAGGCCGTAAAAGGAGTGGTTCAGGACGGTCGCCGTGAACAACCTCAGCTCCTGCGGTCCCTTGCGACCGAACGCTCCGAACCCCAGTGCCGGGAGCACCACCAACCAAGGAAAGATACACGTGGCCAGCCCGTAGCCGAGCGCGGCCGGGAACGAGCCCGGTGAGACGCCCAGCGAGCCCGCTCCGACGACATAGAAGACGGCGAGGACGATGCCGATCATGTAGTGCCCGATCAGAGCGGCCCGTTGCTCGCCGGCCAGCTTCGGGGCGGATGCGATGTCTGAGTGCACGAACCGGCCACGCGCGATGCCGAGATACCAGCGACCGACCCAGATTCCCTTTGCGCCCGCAGCGAGGCCGAACCGCCGCGCGACCGCCCCGAGCACGTCCATGGTCACGGTGGCGGCGACACCCACACCGACTCCAAGACGCACCCAATCGACCATGCTACCGGTCATCTCTGCCCACCTTCCGGTTCGGCGGAGTTTCGGTCGCCTTTCGTGCCGGGTTCTCCGACCCGCTTCCCCGACGGAGTCCGGGGATGAACATCGGCGTCCGCCGCCAGTACTCGGCATACTCGTCGCCACGCCGCTTCAGCAGCTCGGGCTCCTCGATGGCCTTGAGCTCCCAGTCATTGACCAGGATGAGCAGCGGCACGAAGACGAGCACGGCGACACCGACCGGTGTGAGCAGCGTCCGGGCCCGCCTCGTGCCCGTCGCCGACCGGTGGAGGACATCGATCCAGCGTTCGTGGCGACTCATCGACGGGCGACCACGACGGGCAGGTCCGTCTCGCCTGTCGGCTCCGTCCCGCGCAACGATGGAAAGCTCTCGACGTCGCCAAAGCCCGCGCTGCGCAGGGCATCGTCGAGCTCCTCCTCGGTGTAGGCCTCGTTGCTCAAGGCGTAGCTGCTGACCGCACCGGTTGAGGCGTCAATGACCATGAAGCGGGTGGTCGACGCTCGAGCCTCGGCATCCCAGAAGTTCTCCTGGAGCACGAGGTGCGGCCTGTCGGAGAACAGCCCGGCCGGGGCGGAGTACCAGCTCGGCCCGGCCTCGCCGCCCTTCCGGATCTCCTCGGCGACCTGGATCTC
>JASFPU010000342.1:0-4351 GCA_050115855.1 Holophagae bacterium | reverse complement strand
CGACTCGAGCCGGGGGAGGACGACAACTTCGCCATCAACAAGATGGACTCGCTCCTCGACGCCTTCAACAACGTCATGGGTACCCTGCTGCTCATCGGCATGTCGGTGACCGGGATCTCGCTCTTCGTCGGCGGCGTCGGGGTGATGAACATCATGTTCGTCTCTGTGAGCGAGCGGACCCGCGAGATCGGGATCCGGAAGGCCATCGGGGCCAAACGGAGCGCGATCATGCAGCAGTTCCTCTTCGAGGCGGCCGCCATCTGCCTCGTCGGCGGAGCGATCGGCGTCGCGCTGTCGTTTGTGACCGCCGAGCTCATCGACCGGCTGCTCATGCCGGCGAGCGTCTCGGCGGCCATCGTCGGGATCGCCCTCGGGGTCGCGGTGGCGGTGGGCCTCATCGCGGGCCTCATCCCGGCGTGGCGGGCGTCGCGGCTCAACCCCATCGAGGCGCTGCGGTACGAGTAGGGGAGGGGTCATGCGGTTCAGCGAGGGACTCAAGATGGCGTTCGCTGCGGTCGGCGCGCACAAGCTGCGGACCGCCCTGACCCTGGTCGGGGTGATCGCCGGCGTCGCGGCGATCATCGGCACCATGACCGGCGTGTCGGTGGCGCAGAACCAGATGGAGTCCGAGCTCAGCGTACTCGGGGCCACCGTCTTCCAGGCGCAGAAATACCCTCCGCGGGGGTTTCAGAACCGTGAGTACGACTTCCGCAAGATCGGCCGATGGCCGCCGTTGACCATCGAGCACGCCCGGGCGATCCGCGAGCAGGTGCCGACCGTCGATCTCGTCGGGACCGAGCTCTGGCACTACAACGTCCGCGTCGCCTACCGCGGCGAGGCGACCGAGTCCAACTGCATGATCTGCGGCGGCACCCCGGAGTATCCGGAGAACAACACCCACTACGTCGAGCTCGGCAGGAACATCAGCCCGGAGGACGTGCGGGTGGGCCGGCGCGTGGCCGTGCTCGGCTTCGCCATCGCCGACCGGCTCTTTCCGTTCATCGACCCGATCGGTAAAACCGTCAGGGTCAACGGCCACAAGTACACGGTGGCGGGGATCTTTGCCGAGAAGAAGAGCGCCCTCGGCGGCAACTTCGACAATTACGTCCTCATGCCCATCACCGCCTACATCAAGGACTTTGGCGCCCGCGACGGGCGCGGGGAGATGCGGTCGGCCAACATCACGGTGCACGCCCGGTCCCCCGAGCTCCTCGACGAGGCGATGGAGCAGACCCGCGCCGTTCTCCGCACGGTGCGTGGAGTGAGCCCGCGCGATCCCGACAACTTCTTTTTCTTCACCAGCGACTCGCAGATCAAGGCCTTCAACCAGGCGTCGGCGGGGATCAAGGCCGGCGCCTTCGTGCTCGGGATCGTCGCCCTCGTGGTCGCCGGCATCGGCATCATGAACATCATGCTCGTCTCGGTCACCGAACGGACCCGCGAGATCGGCATCCGCAAGGCCCTCGGCGCGAAGCGGCGGGCGATTCTCACCCAGTTCCTGCTCGAGGCGGTGATCCTGTGCAACATCGGCGGGCTCATCGGCGTCGCCGTCGGGTTCGGTCTCGGCAACCTGGTGGCGGTGTTCACGGATTTCGAGGTCCACGTGCCGCTCGAGTGGGCGGTGATCGGACTGGTCTTCTGCACTGTCGTCGGTCTGACGGCGGGAATGTGGCCGGCGATCCGGGCGTCGCGGCTGCTGCCCATCGAGGCTCTGCAGCAGGAGTGATTCCGCTCACCGGGAGGCGGCGGATTCGACGACCAGCAGGCTGCCGTCGCTGTTTCTTTGCGGTTGATCTACAAACAGCGCGACGGTCTCAACCGGCCGAGATGGACGAGGCGGCTGGCTCCTCGGCGGGCTCGGAGCGAGCCGCGGTGCGGTCGCCGTGCAGGAAGAGCAGCGCCTTCTCGGGCGTCAACGGTGCATCGTAGAACCCTGGCCGGTCGGGGCGGAAGGCTCGCAGCGCATGCAGGATGGCGAAGTAGCCGCCGATTCCGTACATGAACGGCGGCTCGCCGATCGCCTTCGAGTGCATGACGGCCTTGGGGTTGTCGGCGTCGGGCAGGAAGTGACCCTCGAGCACAGGGGTGCTCGGCAAGTCGGGGATCTTGTAGGTCGACAGGGTGTCGGAGAGATTCCGGCCCCCATCGAAGACGAGCTCCTCCATGGTCATCCAGCCGAGACCCTGAATGACGCCGCCCTCGAGCTGGCCGCGGTCGACGATCTCATCGAGGCTGCGCCCGCCGTCGTGCACCATGCGCACGCGATCGACTGTGTAGATGCCGCGCAGACAATCCACCGTCGCCTCGACGACCGCGGTACCGAAGACGTGGTAGGCGAAGGGCTCGCCCTGCTCGAGCTCGCGGTCGTACCAGATCCCCGGTGTCGCGTAGTGGGCCTGCGCCGACAGGTTGATGCGGCGAATGTAGGCGGCGGCGACGAGCTCGTTCCAGGTCAGCCCGCTGGCGACGCCGTCTGCCGTGACCTCGCCGTCCACGATGCCGAGGGTGTCGAAGGAACGGTCCAGGATCTCGGCGGCGACCGACAGCAGCCGGTGCACGATGGCGCGGCAGGCGAGCTCGGCGGCGCGGCCGTTCATGTCGGCGCCCGACGAGGCGGCGGTCGGGGAGGTGTTGGCCACGGTCCGCGTCGTCGTCGTCTCGATCCGGATCCGGTCGCGCGGCAGCCCGAGCGTCTCGGATGCGACGGCGAGGAGCTTGGCGTTGACGCCCTGGCCCATCTCGATGGCGCCGGTGGACACGCTGACCGAGCCGTCGGTGTAGACGTGGACGAGCGCGCCGGCCTGATTGAGCGTGGTGTTGGTGAACGAGATGCCGAAGCAGACCGGCATCAGCGCGACGCCGCGCTTGACCAGCGGCTCGGCCGCGTTGTGCGCCGCGATCTCGGCGACGAGACCGTCGACGTCGAAGCGCTCGACCGCGTCGGCGAAGCTGCGCCGGGCCTGGGAGCGCTCGGTGCGCATGCCGAACGGAAACGGGTCGCCCTCGTCGAGCAGGTTTCGCCGCTGCAGCTGCCAGGTCGGGATCGACAACGCCTCGGCGGCGCGGTCGAGGGCGGACTCGAAGACGAACATCGCCTGGGGCGCACCGAAGCCCCGGAACGCGGTGAACGGCGGCAGGTTGGTCCGGCAGCTCGCGGCGTGGATCCGGGCGTTGGGCACCAGGTAGGCGTTGGTGGCGTGGAACATCGACCGCTCGAGGATTGCCGGCGACAGATCGGCGGCGGCGCCGGCGTTCTGCCAGAGGTGCACCTCGTACGCGACGATCGAGCCGTCCTTGGTCAGCCCGAGCTTGAAGTCCGACGAGTACGGGTGGCGCTTGCCGGTGAGCCGCATGTCCTCGTGCCGGCTCAGCACCAGCTTGACCGGCCGTCCGAGGCGGCTGGCGGCGAGCGCGGCCATCACCGCCCACGGTGTCGCCTGGTCCTCCTTGCCGCCGAACGCGCCGCCGAGCCGCTCGACCTCGACCTCGATCGCGTTCATCGGCAACCCGAGCACCCGCGCCGTGATCCTCTGGACCACGGTCGGCGCCTGGGTCGACGAGTGAAGCTTGATCCGGCCGCCGCTCGCTGGCAGGGCGAGCGCGGCCTGGGTCTCGAGGTAGAGGTGCTCCTGACCGGCCGAGTCGACACGGCCGTCGACGATGACGTCGCAGCCGGCCCAGGCGGCGTCGACGTCGCCGGTCTCCAGAGTGCGGGAGGCCGCGATCAGGTCGCCGGCCGCGGCCGCCTCGCGGGGGTCGAAGACTGCCGGCAGTTCGTCGAGCTCGAGCGCGACGGCGCGCGCCGCGACCCGAGCCTGGTGGGCGGTCTCGGCGATCACCAGGGCGACCGGTTGTCCGACGAAGTGGACCGTCTCCTCGGCGAACAGGGTCTCGTCCTGGATGATGCCGCCGATCTGGTTCGCGCCGGGCACGTCGGCCGCGGTGAACACCGCGACCACGCCGTCAGCGGCGAGCGCGCCGGCGGCTTCGATGCCGAGCAGCCGCCCGTGGGCCACCGGGGAGGTCGTGACGGCGGCGTGGAGCAGCCGGGCCGGGTCGGGCATGTCGTCGATGTACCGGGAGCGGCCGAGGACGTGGGAGACCAGCTCTGGCGAGCTCACGCCGGCACCTCGAGCAGCTCGCCCGACAGCCCGAACAGGGCCTGGAAGTGGCTGAGCACGAGCTGGCGGAGCAGCAGCCGCTTGTAGTCGGCTGAGCCGCGAACGTCGGAGATCGGCGCGATCTCGCCGGTCGCGGCGGTGGCGGCGGCCCACGCGGTTGCCGCATCGGCGGGTCGGCCGACGACGGCAGCCTCGGCGGCGGACAGCGCGAGCGGCACCGGGGCGACACC
>JASFPU010000341.1:0-4389 GCA_050115855.1 Holophagae bacterium | reverse complement strand
ACGGCGCCGGCGGCATCCACCACTGGGAGCAGTTCCACTACTTCCTGGGCTCGAAGTACTTCCCCGAGGTCGGCTACGACGGACTCTACGTCGCGTCGCTCGCCGCCGAGCGGGAGCTCGACACCGGGCACGCACCGCAGCCGTTCATGCGCGACTTGCGGACCAACGAGGTTGTCAAAGTCGGCGGCCTGGTTAACCACATGAAGGAGGTGCGCAGCAGGTTCTCAGACCAGCGGTGGCAGTCGTTCCGGGCCGACGTCGCCTACTTCCTCGACCACAACGACTACGACTACATCTCCAACATCCGGCGCGACCACGGCTACAACCCGACCCCGACCTGGACCTTCGCCGCGCGGCTGTTCTCGGCTTGGCCGACGGCGTCCGGACGGAGCCTGACCGCGCTCGCGTGGATCGACCCGCTGCTGCTCGCCGTGGCTTTCGTGCTGGTCTTCCGGACCTTCGGTACTCGGGTCGGCTGCCTGGCGCTGATCGTCTTCGGTCTCGGGTACCCGTGGCGCTACGACTGGGTCGGCGGCGCGTTCCTGCGCCAGGACTGGCTGGCGGCCGTGACAACCGGTGTGTGCCTGCTCAAACGCGGACGGTCCGGGCTGGCCGGCGGTCTGATCGCCTACGCGTTCATGGTCCGGGTCTTTCCGGGTGGCTTCCTGGTCGGCCCGGCGGTGATCTTCGTCCGCCACCTCGTCGACAAGCGACCGACGGCGTGGTTCTGGCGTCTCACCGCCGGGTTCGTCATCGGGGTGCTGCTGTGTCTGGCGGCCGGCAGCGCCATCGGCCGCGGCCCGGCCGCGTGGTCCGAGTTCGCGTGGAACCTCGACAAGCACCACGGCACCTGGCTGACCAACAACGTCGGGCTCGAGAACCTGCTGCTCTACGACCGAGCCACCATGCGCCGCGACGACGTCGACTTCCGGTTGCCCGAGCCGTGGCTCAAGTGGCAGGAGAAGATGAACCGGCTCAAGGACGAGCGTCGGCCGCTGCTCCTGCTGGCGTCGGCGGTGTTCCTGGCGATCACGGCCGCGGCGGCATGGCGGCTCGAGGTCCACCAGGCGGCGGTCCTCGGTGTGGTGGTCGCCTTTTCCGTGGTGGTGCTCACCTGCTACTACTGGGTGATGCTGCTGTTGGTGCCGCTCGGCCGCGGCCGCTGGGGCCCGACCGCCGGCTGGCTCGGCCTCAACACGGCGCTCTTCGCCTTCCACTTCGTCTTCCGCGATGCGCTGTCGTTCGAGGCCTTGTACGGCCTGCTCTCCTGGGCGCTGGCGATCTACTTCCTCGCCTGGATGGCCCCCGATGCCTGGACCACCGCGCGGGAGGGGTGGGCGAAGATCAAGAGCAGGGCGTAACGACCCGATCCCGATCCCGTTCCCGTACCCGTTCCCGTTCCCGTTCCCGTTCCCGTTCACGATCTGGCCTCATCGCGAACGCGCGACGCGACGTGCGCCGACTCGTCGGTCCCACACACCCCACCGCACAATGAAACTGCCAAGACGCCAAGCTCGCAAAGGCCTTCGCAATGCGCCGAATTCGACAGTTGACGGTACCGTCCGTAAGGTCCATTGGTTGAAGCAATGCTGTCGCAGACGACAGCGTTCGAGTTTCTTAACACGGGGAACACGGAGAAGAGTCACGGAGCACCCCCATCCAGAGCCGAGCTCGTGTCGGACCCACTGCTCGAGAGATCCGGTCCGGAATGTCGAAGTTCCGGCGCCGGACGAAACGTCGTAGCCATCACTCCATTGCAAACACGAAGACACCAAGACACAAGGGCGGCTCGACGTTCCCGACGTCCGAAAGCAGTACTTTCGAAGGATGTCCCTCGGTTTTTCTTCGAGTCTTCGTGCCTTTGTGCCTTTGTGTTTGAGACGGCTCGCTACATCGGGTAGAGTCCCTCGTCGCGGGTGGGAGGCGCGCCGCCGAAGGCGCCGCCGTCGTCGTCGCCCATCTCCTCCTCGATGGCGTCGCCGAGGTCCTCCTCGATGCGCTCGGGATCCTCGCCGGCTTCGAGCCGGCGGATCATCTCCTCCATCGCGGGGGTCACCGGCTCACCGGCAATTTCGGTCATCCGGCGCACCGCAGCGGCCATCTGCCGCGGGTCGTTCTCGTCCATCCCCTCGAGCTCGGCGGCCAGCTTCATCATCTCGCGCTCCATGCGCGGATCATCGAGATCATCACCGCCTGAGTCGTCGGCCGCACCGGCGCGGCGGGCACCGACGCCGAAGCGCGACGGGACGCGCGTGAGGTCGTCAGCACCGCACTTGGGACACGTCGGCACCTTGGTCGGTTCGACCTTGAACGAGTGGAAGCTGTAGATCCGGTTGCACGCCGCGCACAGGAACTCGTAGATCGGCATCATCCTCCTCCGTCGAGATGGCCGCCCCAACCGCTGACCCGGTAGCCGTCCAGCCCGCTCTCGGTAAGGCGCCAGGTGTCGACCCGCAGGGCGAGCTCGAGCGTGTCACCGTGGTAGCGGCGGGCGAGCTGCTGGGGCAGGTTGACCGCGCGCCGGACCATCTCGGGCTCCTCGAGCGGCACGCGCAGGACCGCCACATCGGGACCGCTCAGCAGCGTTCGGCGGATCGTCACGCGAAGCTCGGCGATGCCGTCGCCGGTGCGCGCCGACACCGCGACCGACGGCCGCCCCAACGGCGCCCGCGGTCGCCGCTCACCGAGCAGGTCGACCTTGTTGAGTACGACGAGCTGGCGGTCCCGGCCGACTCCGAGCCCCTCGAGCACGTCATCTCCGACCAGCAGGTGCTCCTCCCAGGACGGGTGGGCGGCATCGACGACGTGCAGGATCAGGTCGGCGTCCACCGCCTCCTCCAGGGTGGATCGGAACGGGGCCACCAGGTCATGCGGCAGCTTGCGGATGAACCCGACGGTGTCGGTCATCACCGCCGTCACGTTCTCCCCCAACGCCGTCCGGCGCGCCCTCGGGTCGAGCGTGGCGAACAGTCGGTCCTCGACCAGGACGCGGGCCTTGGTCATGCGTCGGAACAGGCTCGACTTGCCGGCGTTCGTGTAGCCGACCACCGCCACCGACGGCAGCTCCTGCCGACGTTCGCGGCGCAACCGGCGGTCGCGCTCGATCACCGCGAGCTGGCCCTTGAGCTGGGCGATGCGCTTCGACACCAGTCGGCGGTCGATCTCGAGCTGGGTCTCGCCGACGCCCCGGGTGCCGATGCCGCCCGCCTGCCGCGACAGGTGGCCCCAACGCCGGGTCAGCCGGGGCAGCAGGTAGTTGAGCTGGGCGAGCTCGACCTGGGTCCGGGCCTCGCGCGAGCGGGCGCGGGCGGCGAAGATGTCGAGAATCACGGCCGCCCGATCGAGCACCTTGACGTCGTCGGGCATGGCGCGCTCGAGGTTGCGGACCTGGGATGCGGTGAGGTCCTCGTCGAAGACCACCGACCGCGCGTGCTCGGCATCGGCGAGCGCCGCCACTCGGGCCACGAAACCCGAACCGACCAGGGTCGCCGGGTCCGGCGAGCGCCGCTCCTGGATCAGGCGGCCGACGACCCTGCCGCCGGCGGTGTCGACCAGCCGCTCGAGCTCGTCGAGATGATCGTCGACCTCGGTCCGGAGCGCGCCGGAGCAGGCCAGCCCGACGAGCACGGTGGGCTCGTCGGTCGGCGGCTGGACCTCGACCTCGCGCCGGGATGTCAGGGCAGATCCTCCTGGTGGAATCGAAGCAGCACCTTCTCGAAGGCGGCGAGCGTCGCCTCGATGTCCTTCGCGCCGTGCGACGCCGACACGAACGCCGGCCCGCCCTGCACCGGCGGCAGCAGCACACCTTCGCCGCGCAGCCCGCGAGCGAGCCGTCGATAGCCGTCCCCGTCGGCCCGCTTCACCGCCGATCCCGACGCGACCTCGGAGACGCCGAGGTAGATGGCGAAAACCGAACCGACCCGGTTGACCACCATCGAGCGCTGGAACCGATCGGCCAGGTTGAGGATGCCGTCAGCGAGCTGTGCCGACCGCTCCTCGAGCCGCTCGTAGGTGGTGTCGTTCTTGAGGATCGACAGCACCGCCTCGGCAGCCGCCAACGACACCGGGTGCGGAGAGGCGCTGACCTCCGGCCCGAACGCCTCGGCGGCATCGTGCTCGGCGTTGATGCCGAAGGCGCCGATCGGGAACCCGCCGCCGAGCGCGGGGCCGTAGACCGCGGCGTCGGGTGTGATCCCCGCCCAGGCCGCCGCCCCGCCGCGAGCGAGCCGGAAGCCGGACACCCGCTCGTCGAGGACCAGCAATACGTTCTCGGCTCGGCAGACCTCGGCGATCTCCGCCACCACGTCGGGTTCGAGCGGGACCAGTCCGTACCGGGTCATGAGCGGTTCGAGCACCAGCGCGGCGGCGCTCTCCGAGCTGTCCCGGATG
>JASFPU010000340.1:0-4409 GCA_050115855.1 Holophagae bacterium | reverse complement strand
TTACCGGCCGGGCTCTCCCCGACACCGACCTGTGGCACCGACCCGTGTGCGATGCGGTGGGTGGAACCGGTCTGCGGTACGTGGCACCTATGAGCCGCTCTTCAGCTCCCAGCGGTGATTGCAGTGGGTCGAGCCCTGCATGAGCGTCTGGTCGCGGCGCAGCCGCATCTCGGGGTTGAACGCCCGGGCCATGGCGAAGTCGGGATGGCAGACCCAGCTGTAGCCGAGATCGGCCGCATCGGCGGCGCGGAAGGTGGCGGCCCACAGACACTCGGTGATCCGAACCTCGAACGCGGTCTCGCCGTCCTCCACGATGTCGAACGAGATCGCGTGGCGCATGACCTCGTCCGGCTCCTTCATTGACGCCGCCCACGCCGACAGGCTGCGATCCGGCATCGACGCGGCGACGCCGGCGATCACTTGGGCGGCCGTCTCGCATGCGGTGTCCTGGATCACCTCCATGCCGACCCGCCCGGCCAGGTTCTTCATCGTCGGGATGAAGGACCTCGCGTAGGCGAAGTGGAAGACCTCCTCGAAGCTCATCCCCGACGCCGTCGAGAAGCCGCGCGCCGCGCTCTCGACAACGTCCGCGGTACGAGCCACGCGGCCGCATCCGAGACAGGCCAACGTGCCGGTCGCGCACAAACCCGCGATCATCTGCCTGCGGTCGAGATCGATCTTCCCCTGGTTGCGCCCCATGCTCCGCCTCCCTTGTCTCGACCCAATGCGCTGATGCGATTGTACCGGTGGTGTCGATCGGGACCAAGTCACCACGATTCTGCGCGAGTGACAGAATCGGTGCCGTCAGAAGGAGGGATCACCGTCACGTCGAGTGGTTGCGCGGAGCACGACCAACTGGCGTCGCGCTCGCGTTGCAAGCTGGAATAGCCTCTTGAAGAAATCGCGAATCGGCCTTTGGAACGCCGAGCTCCAGCTCCGCGTTGATGGCGGGGATGCCTGTCAGCACGCCCACCTGAAGGTGGGTGCCATGAGGTGTTTCGATCCCCAACGCCCTCGTCGTCGATTCTTGCAGGTGGATCTGGAAACCTGTTGCTCGGAGGACAGGGTCAGTCAACAACCCGTCGTTCACAGGTTTCTTGTAAGAGCCTCCACCGACACCTACTGCGGCGGGATCGTCGTCGGGTCGCTGGTCGTGTTGTCGAGCACCGAGCCGTAGCAGGTGAAGGTCGCGTTCGGGGTGGCCGAGGAGACATCGACGTAGCCGTCGACCGGCGCGAAGTCCTCGAGGATCTGGTTGATCTGCTTGTTCGACCAGGCAGCCAGGTTCATTGTCCGCGTTTCGAGCAGGGTGCCCGTTGCGTCGTACACCGCGATGTCGATGGTGATCTGGTTCGTGCCGCCGTTGACGCAGCCGAGGTTGGACCGGATGTCGTCGTTCTCGGTGAGGAAGATGATCCTGCCGACCTCGCCGGTCTGCAGCAGCCGGTCGGCCGGGACGCCTACGAGGGCCTGGCCGAAGGTCCCGGCGATCTTGACGCTCGGGATGTTGTAGGTCCGGCTCATGACGAGCACGTTGCCGGCGTCGGTGGACAGCGCCAGGGCGCCAACCGCGTTCGGCTCCAGGCCGAAGACGCCGGAGAGCGCGTTCTCGTAGCGGACGCTCGCACCGACCTCGAGGGTGAAGGTGTCCGAGGCGGTCGGCGACGAGTTGTTTTCGCCCCTTGGCAGCCACAGCAGCGAGTAGCTCGACATCGTGTCGCCGGCGTTGTTGAGATCGACGTCGGTCTCGAAGAACGACCCCTGATCGCCGCCCGAGAGCGCCGCGGCGGGGATGAAGCTCATCGTGCTCGCCGATGGCGTTTGCGGCAGCACCGAGGTCGGATCCGAGGTCACGTTGTCGAGCACCGAGCCGTAGCAGGTGAAGACCGCATCGGCGGTCGAGGTCGACACGTCGATGGAGCCGTTGACTGACGGGAAATCCTCGAAAATCTGGTTGATCTGCTTGTTCGACCAGGGCGGCAGGTTCATCGTCCTGGTTTCGAGCACCGTGCCGGTGGCGTCGTACTCTGCGATGTCGATGGTGACCGGAGCGTCGGTGCCGTTGACGCAGCCGAGGTTGGCACGGGTGTCCGCGTTCTCCGACATGAAGGTGATGCGCCGGCTCTCGCCGGTGGTGATGAGCTCGTCGAAGGGCACCGCGGGCAGCGCCTGGCCGAAGGTGCCGGCCGTCTTGGCGGACGGGAGATTGTAGGTCCGGCTCATGGCGATCAGGGACTCGCTGTCGGCGGCGATGGCGAGCGATCCGAGCACGTTCGGCGCCAGGCCGAAGACCGCGGCGAGGATGTTCTCGTGGCGGATGCTCTCGCCCGGGTCGAGGACGAAGACCTCGGAGGCCATCGGGTCAGAGTTGTTTTGGCCCCGGGGCAGCCAAAGGAAGCGGTAGCTGACCGGCATCATGGAAGGTCCCGGTGCGGTGCTGTTGACGTCGACATCGGTCTGGAAGAACGAGCCTGCGGAACCTGAGGCCAGCGCCGCCGCGGGGATGATCCACATCGAGGTGTCGATGCTGCAGCAGGTCGAGGTTGCGCGCAGCACGGTGTAAAACGGATCGTCGTGGGTGTAGATCATCACATAGCCGCCCATGTCGAAGTCGCGGACCACCTGTGGTTGCGACACGAAGTCACCGAGCTCCTCGATCGGATTGTCGGGGTCGCGGGTCCACACGATCCCGTCGGGCGACGTCGCGACGCCGATCCGGATCCGGCGTTCTCCTCCCTCGTACCCGTAGCCCGGGTACCACATGCGGTAGATAGAGCCGTCGAAGTCGACACCGACGCCGTAGATCATGAAGCCCTCCCATTCCTCGGTCGGCTCCAGAACGGGCGACGGGTGGCGGGTCCAGGTGACACCGTCCGGCGAGGTGGCGTAGCCGATCGTGTCATCCGAATCCGTGAGCACGCGATTCGGAGCTGCGCCGTACCACATCCGGTAGAGCCCGTCGTGGTAGAGCACGTCGTTCGGCGCCACAAGGGCGGCGTCGAATGACCCCGCGGGGCCCTCCGAGAGCACCGGGTTGCCGGAGTACCGGGTCCAGCTTGTGCCGTCGGGCGACGTCGCATAGCCGACCCGAATGTCCGAATAGTCGTCACCCCCGTACCACATTTGGAAGAGCTCGCCGTCGTGATAGACGGCGGCGCTGATCAGTGAGCTCACATGCCACGATCCCTCGGTCTCTGGGGTGAGCACAGGGTTGGCCGGGTCCATTTCCCAGTTGATGCCGTCCGGCGACGTCGCGTGCCCGATGGCATGGTCATAGAACGGCTCCGTGGCTGTGGCTGTGAAGAACAGGTGATAGGTACCGTCGACGACGACGAGACCCTCGACCCCGCGGAGGGCGGACTCCCAGGTCCCGCTCGCGGGCGGGCCGATGACCGGGTTCCCCGGGTAGGGCACCCACTCGTCCTGAGCCGATGCGACACACGCGCAGACGATCAGCAACAACGACGCGACCTGGGTCTTCGAGCTCATGAAATTCTCCTTCTCTTTCATTGCGGCGGGATCGTGGTCGGGTCGCTGGTTGTGTTGTCGAGCACCGAGCCGTAGCAGGTGAAGGCCGCATTTGCGGTCGAGCTGGACACATCGATGTAGCCGTTGACCGACGGGAAGTCCTCGAGGATGCGGTTGATCTGTTTGTTCGACCACGGGGCGAGGCTCATGTGAGCTCCGGCCACAGTTGCCGTGCACAGAACGATCACCAGCCACGCCGCACGTCGCATCGGGTTCATTGCGCGTTTCTCCTTCAAGGTCTGTAGTTTCAATCTGGGTCGTGCATCCTGAAACGTCAACTCGAACGGCTGTACAAAGAATGAGACTGTACGCTACCGGGGGTCTGCGTCCACTTGATAGGTGCCAGATAGGTGCCACGTACACACTTCCACACTTGTTGAGCGGTACCGATCATCCCCATGCAACATCTCCCGAGCGCCCGCCGTATGGAACACCAAAAGCCGGTGCAGGCTCGAAAGGAGCTCGAAGGGAGACCCGATGAAGTCTCTCGCAGTGACCGTGTTTGCGTGGGGTTTGGTTGCCGTCGGCTGTGCCCCGGAAGCCGTGGCACCGGAGCCAGAGCCTCGTGCGACTGGTCGTGCCGGGCCAGGGTGCTCGGCGATTTCGCTGGTGGCCGGGGGGACGACGATCTTCGGGGCGAACCTCGACTACCGATACCACTGCAGGGGCCAGGTGTTCATCAACCCGCGGGGGCTGAACAAGACCGGTTGGCTCGCCGGCACCACCGGCGTGGTGGCTGATTGGAGCTCGGCGTACGCCAGCGTCACCTTCAACTTCGTCGGCTACCAGCTGGCGTGGGCCGGGATGAACGAAGCGGGCCTGGTCATGAGCACCATGTCGCTGTACGAGACCGAGCTGCCGCCGCCGGACCCGCGGCCGGT
>JASFPU010000339.1:0-4410 GCA_050115855.1 Holophagae bacterium | reverse complement strand
GATCCGGCGGGCACCTACGGCCAGACGGTGCCGTCGTTGGAGGTCGACTCGGTGACCACCGCACCGCTGATCGCGACCGGCGCCCGAAACGACGATCGGTTTCGGTCGAACGTGGGGATGGTCAGCCTCTCCGTGCTCGACGACATCGTGGTGCACTACCGCGTGCTGGGTCCCAACGGCGCGGAGCTGGTCGCCGGCAGTCGAACCCTCCCGCCTGCGACCGTGCGCCAGTTCTCGCTTGCCCAGCTGGGCGTCGGCTCAGTCGATGGTGCGCTGACAGTGGAGCTGTGGCTCGATGAAGACAGCGTCTCCGACGATCCCTGCGCCGAGTTCGCGAACACGTTGATGGGGTACGTGTCGAAGGTGGACAACGGGACCGGCGACGCTGAGTTCTTGTACGCGGCGCCGGTCGAAGACTCATTCTGTCCCGACGACTGACCACAAGCCCGCCCGTGTCAACCCCCGGCATCCCCGGTGGGTGGCGCCGACTCGGCCCGTGTGCCTACAATGGCCGCATGAACCGCGAGGACTGGAATCGTCGCTACCAGGGGCCCGAGCTGGTGTGGTCGGCCGAGCCCAACCGCTTCCTGGTCGAGGAGGTGACCGATCTGAAGCCCGGCACGGCGCTCGATCTGGGAGCGGGTGAGGGTCGAAATGCGATCTGGCTCGCCGAGCACGGTTGGACCGTGACGGCGGTCGACTTCTCGGACGTCGCGCTGGACAAGGCGCGGCGCATCGCCGCCGAGCGAGGGGTCGGCCTCGAGATCGTCCGCGCCGATCTGACCGCCTATGTGCCGGAACCGAAGGTCTTCGATCTCGTGCTGGCGCTCTACCTGCACCTGCCGTGGCGCGAGATGACGACGGTGGTCGAGCGCGCTGGCCGTGCCGTAGCGCCCGGTGGGACGTTTCTGCTCATCGGACACGATCGGTCCAACCTGGACCACGGGCGCGGCGGACCGCGCAGCCCCGAGGTGCTCTACACCGCGGATCAGATCACCGAACTGCTGTCCGGCATGCGGATCGAACACGCGGGCACCCGTCGGCGTCCGGTGACCACCGACCACGACACCGTCTCGGCGATCGACTGCCTGGTTCGGGCTCGCGCAGTCTGCTAGCCCGTTCCGGTTCGTGGCGGCGAGCCAGCCCGGATCGACCGGCGCCGTGTCGGAGCTCGACCTGACGCTGCTGTGTCACCCGACGTCGCTGCTGTTCCAAGACGGCTTCGAGAGCGGATCCACGGGGAGCTGGTCGAATACTCTCCCGTGACCGGTGTGTGGGACAGGCACACCGCTTCACGTCGATGGATCGGAGCACCCCTCAGTAGCTGTGCTCGCCGAGCTCGACCTTGCCCCGGAACGCCCAGTAGATGATGCCGCTGTAGGTCAGCACGAAGGGCATGCCGATCACCGCGATGATGAGCATGATGGTCAGGGTCTTGACGCTCGACGCGGCGTTGTAGATGGTCACGCTGAGCGCCGGATCGTTGCTCGCGGTCACCAGGTTGGGGAACAACGCCGCGCCGAACAGCGCGACCTGGGTGACGATGAGGACCGTGCTCGAGATGAACGCCTGGCCCGGGCGGTTCCAGTACAGGCAGCGCGGGATGTTCGCCACTGCGAGCACCGCAGCGACCACCACGACAACGAGGATGGGAAAGCGCTCGAAGTTGACCGTTGCACGCGGCACCTCGGCCACGGTGTAGACCGTGGTCAGCATGAAGGTGACCAGGAAGAAGCCCCAGGAGCGCCACATCCAGTCGCGCAGCCGGGCCTGGAAATCGCCCTCGGTCTTGAGGTAGAGGTAGAGCCCGCCGTGCAGCGCGAACAGCGCCACGGTCATCAACCCGACGAGCACGCCGTACGGGTTGAGCTGAGCGAGCACCCCGACGAGCACATTGCCCTCGTCATCGAGCGGCAGCCCGGCGACGGCGTTGCCGGTCGCCACCCCGAACAGGAGCGTGGCCAGGAACGAGCCGGCGAAGAAACCCCAGTCCCAGAACCGCCGCCAGGCCGGCGTGTCGAGCTTGCTGCGGAACTCGAGGGACACGGCGCGGAAGATCAGTGCGAACAGCAGCAGCATGAAGGCGGTGTAAAAGCCCGAGAAGACCGTGGCGTAGGCGTTCGGAAAGGCGGCAAAGAGGGCGCCGCCGAAGGTCACCAGCCAGACCTCGTTGCCGTCCCACAGGGGGCCGATGGAGTTCATGGACAGGCGGCGCTCGACATCGGTCGTGGCGACGAAGGGGTGGAGGATGCCGACGCCGAGGTCGAAACCGTCGAGAATCGCGTACCCGGCGAGCAGGACACCCTCGATGACGAACCAGATGACGCAGAGAGTTTCGAAGTCCATACCGCCCCCCTCAGGCCGTCTCGTCGGCGGGATCGCGCCGATCTCCGGTCAGGTCGCCGACCATCGCCGGACGAGCCGCCGCTGCGTCTCGCAGATCGCCCCCCCGGGCGTCATGGTGACCCGGGGGCTCCGGCCCCTGTCGGATCTTGCGGTCGAGCACGAACAGCCAGACCGCGGCGAGCAGCGCGTAGATCAGGCCGAAGCCGACCACCGAGCCGAGCACCTGGTTCGAGCTGACCGACGGGCTGACCGCGTCGACGGTCCGCAGGCCGAGCTGCTCGTCGTAGGCGACGACGCCGTCGGGTCCGACCGCCACATCGCCGGTGGCGGTCCACTGCACCGGCGGGTGGACGATCCACGGCTGCCGGCCGACCTCGGCGGCGGCCCAGCCGAACTGATTGGCCGCCATGGCGCCGACGACCGCGAACACGAAGATCCAGAGCAGCCAGCGGGTCTGCCACAACCGGCCCCGCCAGGCAAGCACGCTGGCGAGCAGCGTCAGCACCACGAACAGCACCCCGAGGCCGATCATGATGTGGTAGCTGGCGAAGGGGATGAGGACCGGCGGCCGGTCCTCGGCACGGAACCGGTCGAGTCCGACCACCGGTTCGGTGAAGCTGCCGTGCAGCAGGAAGCTGAGACCGCCCGGAATCGCGACGTTGAGTCGGACGGTCTCCGAGTCGTCGTCCGGGATCCCGATCAGGCTCAGATCGGCGCGACCAGTCTCGTAGTGGCCCTCGAAGGCGGCGAGCTTGGCGGGCTGGTAGTGGTAGACGTTGTCAGCCTGAAAGTGGCCCGACACCAGCGATGCCAGAGAGGCGATCGTAGCGAGCACGAGCGCGCCGCTGAACGACCGCTTCGCAAACTGGAGGTGCCGATTGCGGAGCAGGTAGTAGGCCGAGATGCTCATGATGAAGAACGAGCCGACGATGAAGGCGCCGATCCAGACGTGGATCAGGCGGTGCATCGTCGACGGGTTGAAGACCAGCGCCCAGAAGTCGACGATCTCGGCCCGGAACACCGGCTCGCCGTTCATCATGAGCGGCGCACCGTCGCGCATGACTTGGACGACGTGGTGGCCGGCCGGGGTCTGCTGCCAGCTGTTGGCGACCACGATCCAGACCGACGAGAAGATCGACCCGAGCGCGACCATGAGCGTCGAGAAGAAGTGCATCTTGGCCGACACCCGGTCCCAGCCGAAGACCAGCACCGCCAGGAACCCCGACTCGAGGAAGAAGGCGAAGATCCCCTCGGCGGCGAGCGCCGAGCCGAAGACGTCGCCGACGAAGCGTGAGTAGGTCGCCCAGTTGGTGCCGAACTGGAACTCCATCACGATACCGCTGGCGACGCCGATGGCGAAGTTGAGCGCGAAGATCTTGGTCCAGAACTTCGCCGCCCGCTCGTAGATCGGCTTTCCGGTCCGGAGATACTGGCCCTCGAGATAGACGAGGACGACCCCCATACCGATGGCCAGCGGCGGAAAGATGTAGTGGAACGCGACCGTGAGAGCGAACTGAATCCGAGACAGGATCACCACGTCCATGACGGCGCCTCCTCGGCGCCGAAGTGTACCTCAGACCGGCTGCGCAACGTTTTCCTCGGGAAACGATGTGCATCGACTGACGGTGTCGCGCCGTGTTGAGAGCGCCCTTTCTGAGAATCGGCGGTCTGTGCTAGCGTCTCATCGTGGCCTGGCCGTCCCTCCGAGCGCGCGCGCTGAGCGGATTCTGCGCCTGTGCGGTGTCGATCGTCGTGACGGCGCTGTCGGCCGGTCCGGCCGACGCCGACGGCGTGTCGATGACCGACGGCGTCACGAGCGCACCGTTCTCGATTCTCCTCGGCACGGCCGCCGCCCATGAGACGGTTCGCGTCCGAGATGGCGAGCTGTGGATCTGTCCCGGTGAAGGTGGGGTCGATCCGGTGATCGACCGCAACGATCGCGTCGTGGGAGGCGCGGCCGGGCGTGGGCTGCGCGCCGTCGTGGAGTGGTCGCCGGAGATCGATCACGGCCTCGCCAGGAGCCACTGCCACGGACCGGCGGCCATCGGCCTGAGGCCGGCCGTT
>JASFPU010000338.1:0-4427 GCA_050115855.1 Holophagae bacterium | reverse complement strand
AGAGAAAGAGCGGCATCTTGAACCAGGTCATGCCCTCCGGCCGCATCTTGTGGATCGTCACGATGAAGTTCAGCCCGGTGAAGATCGACGAGAAGCCGAGAATGAACACGCCGAGCGTCATACTGATGACGGCGGTCGAGGTCGTCGTCGAGTACGGCGTGTAGAAGGTCCACCCCGTGTCCACCGCGCCGACGATGATCGACACCAGCGAGAACACCGCTCCGATCATCCAGAACCAGAAGCTGGCCAGGTTGAGCCTCGGCAGCGCGACGTCCTTCGCGCCGAGCATCAGCGGCAGCACGAAGTTGCCGAGCGCAGCCGGGATACCGGGGATGATGAAAAGGAAGATCATCACCGCGCCGTGCAGCGTGAACATCTTGTTGTAGGCGTCAGCGGTCATGATGGTCTGGCCCGGCGTCAGCAGCTCGGTTCGCACCAGCAGCGCGAAGATGCCGCCGAGGAAGAACGAGGCCAGAATCGCCACGAGGTACATCACGCCGATGCGTTTGTGGTCGAGGGTGAAGAGCCACGACAGGATGCCGTGCCCGGTGGTCAGGTAGCTGTCGCCGTGGTCGTGATCGACTCCGACAGCCCCGTCGACGGTGAGCGTGTTCACTGCCATGCTGCTACTCCTCGCTGGTCGACGTGTCGAGGGACTTGAGGTACTCGATGATCGCCGTGATCTCCGGATCGCTGAGCCGTCCCTGGTAGGTCGGCATGACCGGGTCGAAGCCGGCGACCACCTTGGCCTGCGGCTCCAGGATCGACTCCCGGATGTAGTTCTCGTCAGCAATGATCGAGCTGCCGTCGGCGAGCGCCTGCTCGTGGCCGAAGACGCCGAGCAGGCTCGGACCGGTCTTCGCGGTTCCGTCCACCGAGTGGCACTGCTGACAGCCGCGGACCTGGAACAGCTTGCGACCCGCGTCGACCGGCGTCATGGTCTCGAGGAAGTTCGACGCCTTGTCGAGCCAGGTCTCGAACTCGCCGACCGGGTGGACAATGACGTGGGCAATCATGTCCGAGTGACTCGTGCCGCAGTACTCGGCGCAGAACAGGTCGTACTCGCCGGGCTGGGTCGCCTCGAACCACGCCTTGGAGTAACGGCCCGGAACGACGTCCATTTTGATCCGGAACGACGGGATGTAGAGGCTGTGAATGACGTCCTGCGACGACAGCACGAGTCGGATCGGCCGGTCGACCGGGACGTGCAGATCGGCATCGACATAGCCGTTCGGGTAGGTGAAGCTCCAGTTCCACTTCTGAGCGTCAACCAGGATCTCGTAGGCGTTCGACGGTGGCGTCGTCATGTCCAGGTAGCCCTTGAAACCGAAGCCGAAGATCGCGATGACGAGGATCAGCGGGATCGCGGTCCAGGTGACCTCGAGGGCCATGTTGTGCGTCGGCGAGGGCTCCGCGTTGTGGCCCTCTCGGCGCCGGTAGCGGATGATGAAAACCACCATGACCGCCACGATCAGCAGGAAGAAGAAGACCGAGATGGCGAGGATGAAGTTGAACAACCAGTCAACGCCCTGGGCCACGGTCGACACCTGTGGCGGCATCCAGAACGACCGGTCCTCCGGCAGCGCCCGGGCCAGTCCCACCAGATGTTCCGTGATTCGGCTTGCAGTCATCGGCTCGGGTTCTCCCTGTCGCGTTTGTTGCGCCGGCGTGCCTCGCGGACGTAGAAGCCGCCCAGGCTGAGGCCGAGGATGATCGCCGTGGCGCCGGCGCCGAGGCGCATGATGTTCATCGCCACCGGTGAGTACTGCCGGGACGACGGGTCGTAGTGGAAGCAGTAGAGGATCAGCTGATCGACGGCGTTGCCGATCGTGCCCTCCGATGCCTCGAGCAAGGCCAGGCGAAGTCGCGACGCCGGGTACTCGATGCCGTAGAGATAGCGCGCGATCCGACCGTCCGGGGTGGCGACCGTGGCCACCGCGGCGTGGGCGTACTCGCCGGTCGACCGGTCGTAGGTGTAGCCGAATCCGACCGTCGACGCGAGCTGACGGATGTCGGGCTCCTGACCGGTGAGGAAGTGCCAGCCGGCAGCGGCTGACGGCCGTCCGAACCGCTTCATGTAGTTCTGCTTCTTCTCAGCCGCCAGCGCCGGCGTCTCGAGCGGGTTGATGCTCACCGTGACGATCTCGAACTCCTGGCCCGGG
The DNA here is from genome assembly GCA_050115855.1 of Holophagae bacterium. Classification (GTDB taxonomy): domain Bacteria; phylum Acidobacteriota; class Thermoanaerobaculia; order Thermoanaerobaculales; family Sulfomarinibacteraceae; genus JAHECW01. The sequence continues at coordinate 2,265 of JASFPU010000338.1, read as the reverse complement.
GTCCACGCCAGATCGGTCAGCCCGGCAAGCAGGCCGTTGAGCTGCAGCCCGCACAACATCGGACACTTGTAGTAGTTGAGCGTCAGAATCACCGGCTTGGTGCCGTCGAAGTAGTCGCCGAGACGGACCACAGCACCGGTCTCGTCGCGGAACTTCAGATCGAGCGGCAGCTTGGCGTCCAGGTGCTCCTCCACCCCGACCTCCTCGAGCTCGGGCGGCACCTGATCAGCCAGCTGGGCCGATGCGGGACCCGCGAGCAGCCACATGGCGCACGCCGCGATCAGAATTCCTTGTCTCATTCTCAAATTTTGGGTCGACACCATCTTATCCTCGTCGCCATCCGGAACAGCAAATCCCACCGTGCTATTTCGAGGTCCCCAGTTGATGTGCATCCACCGAGGTCGGTGTGCGCGCCTCGGCTCGAATCGGTCAGTTGAGACCGTTTCTCGGACGCGGCGTAAAGGTAGCACACTCGGGACGTCCCAGCTATGGCCCGAGGTGTATGCCGAACCGGAGCGCGCCCACCGCGGTACACTGGGTCTCGTTATGAGTCACGATCGCGACCTGCTCGACCCGTACCGCGCGGTGGACCGCCGCGAGCTGCTCACGGTGTGGGGCCCGGTCGCCCTGACCGGGGCGGCGCTGACCGCGCTCGGCGCCGGGCTCGCCGGCCGGCCCGGGCGCCACCGACCGCCGGAGGTCGCGTCGGTCACCCGACCGCCGGACTGGCGGGTCGACGCGACCGCACCCGGTCACGTCGCCATCGCCCGCGGCCGCGGTCCGAGGCACAACCTGGCGGCCGCGCTCGTCCCCTTCGGCGGCATCGAGACCTTCATCCGAACCGGTGACCGGGTTGCGGTCAAGCCGAACTGCGCCTGGGACCGGCGACCCGAACAGGCCGCCAACACCGACCCCGAGCTGGTCGGTGAGCTGGCCCGCCTGTGTCTCGCCGCCGGTGCGGCGTCGGTGATCGTCGTCGACAACTCGTGCCACGACCCGACCCGCACCTTCGCCCGATCGGGCATCGCCGACGCCGCCCGCGCCGCCGGCGCCGAGATCGCCGACCAGCGCAGCGCGGGCACGGTGAACCTGGAGCTCGGCGGCGAGGTGCTCGGGCAGTGGGAGGTTCTCCGGCCGATCGCGGAGGCCGACAAGGTGATCAATGTCCCGGTGGTCAAGCACCACTCCCTCAGCCGCGGCACGCTGGGCATGAAGAACTGGTTCGGCGCCATCGTCGGCCGGCGCAACAGCCTCCACCAACGGATCAACCAGGTCTGCGCCGAGCTCGGCGCCGCGTTCCGACCGACCCTGACGGTGATCGACGCCACCCGCGTACTGACCGGCGGCGGCCCGACCGGCGGCTCGCTCGATCTGGTCCGTGCCGAGGATGCCGTCGCGGTCGCCACCGACCCGGTTGCGGCCGATGCGTGGGCGTCGACGCTGCTCGGGCTCGAGCCAGCCGATCTGCCCTACCTGGCGATCGCCGAGCGGCTCGGTCTCGGCACGCACGACTGGCAGTCCGTCGCCGAGACGGTGTGAGCCGTGAAGCGGTCACGACCTCGGTGTGCGGCATCGACCTTCTCGGCTGCCATCCCTGGAGGGTGGGCGTCGACCCACCGATCGCCGCCCTGTGATCGGCGGACAACACAACGCAGAGGCGCAAAGACGCAGAGGCGCAGAGCCATCACACCTGAGAGCCATCGCATCATCACAAAGACCAAGACACCAAGGCACCAAGAAAACACAGCACAGATTTCCTTGGTGTCTTGGTGTCTTCGTGTTTGCGATGGGAGGCTTCGATCACGGCGACCACGATGAAGGCAGGACCCAGACTTCGGGCGCGGCACGTCAGGATCGTCGTTCAGGCGGCGTTTCTGGTGGCGTTCGTGGGGTTGTTCGTCGGACTGTCGGTCGACCGGGTACCCGGTGAGCTCGCGTCCGGGCTGCTGGCGCTCGATCCGCTCACCGCGGTCGGCACCGCGCTCGCCGACTGGACCATTCCGCGCTGGGCTTGGGTCGGTCTGGTCGTGCTCGGCGCCACCGCGGTGCTCGGCCGCTTCTTCTGCGGTTGGATCTGTCCGCTCGGCAGCCTGCAGCAGCTCACATCGTGGCTCGCCGGTCCCGAACGGCGCAGGCGATCGAAGATCAACCGGTACCGGCGGTGGTTCTCGCTCAAGTACCTGGTCCTGACCGTCGTCCTGGTGTGGGCCGCCATGGGCGCCGACCACGCGGGCTGGCTCGATCCGATTCCCCTGCTCCACCGCG
>JASFPU010000337.1:0-4440 GCA_050115855.1 Holophagae bacterium | reverse complement strand
TGCTCGACAAGGTCAAGCACAACCAGCGGGTCCGCAAGGAGCTGTCGGCGATCAAGAAGGAGGCGCGGGAGCGCGCCAAGAAGGTCGCGATCCGGATCCCCAAGCTGATCGACTGCAAGGTCCACCTCAACGACGCCAAGGGAAAGCGGCGCGAGGAGACGTCGATCTTCCTGACCGAGGGCGACTCGGCGGGCGGCGCCATGATCCAGGCGCGCGACGTCCAGACCCAGGCGATCTACTCGCTCAAGGGCAAGCCGCTCAACACCCACGGTCTCGGCCGCGAGGCGGTGTACAAGAACGAGGAGCTGTACAACATCATGCGCGCCCTCGGCATCGAGGACGACCTCGAGGGGCTGCGCTACAACAAGGTCGTGATCGCCACCGACGCCGACGTCGACGGCATGCACATCCGCAATCTCCTGCTGACCTACTTTCTCCGGTTCTTCGAGGAGCTGGTGTCGTCCGGCCACGTCTTCATTCTCGACACGCCGCTGTTTCGCGTCCGCAACAAGTCCGACACCGTCTACTGCTACTCCGAGGCCGAGCGCGACGCCGCCCTGGAGCGTCTGAAACATCCCGAGGTAACGCGTTTCAAGGGCCTCGGCGAGATCAGCCCGAAGGAGTTCAAGCAGTTCATCGCCGACGATGACCTCCTCCGGCGGGTCACCGTGGGATCCATGAGCGACGTCAAGGAGGCCCTCGACTTCTTCATGGGCAAGAACACCCCGGCCCGCAAGGAGTACATCATCGAGCATCTGATCGCGGACATTGCCTAAACAACCCTCTCTTTCCGATTTTCCGGCTGGTTTTCGCGAGATGCTCTCGAGAAAACCAGCCGGAAAATCGGAACTGGAAGTGCCATGACGAGAGTCAAGTCCCTGATGGGACAAAACTTCATCGAGTACGCCTCGTACGTGATCATGGATCGCGCGATCCCCGATCTGCGCGACGGGCTCAAGCCGGTGCAGCGGCGGATTCTCGCCACCCTGGCCAAGATGGACGACGGCAAGTTCCACAAGGTCGCCAATGTCATCGGCGACACCATGAAGCTCCACCCCCATGGCGACGCCTCGATCGGCGACGCACTCGTCGTGCTCGCCAACAAGGAGTACTTCATCGAGCGGCAGGGCAACTTCGGCAACATCGTCACCGGCCACGACGCCGCCGCCCCCCGGTACATCGAGTGCCGGCTCACCGACCTCGCCAAGGACACGCTGTTCAACCCGGCGCTCACCGAGACCCGGCCGTCCTACGACGGCCGCACCTCCGAGCCCGTCGTCCTGCCGGCCAAGCTGCCGGTGATGCTCCTGATCGGCGCCGAAGGGATCGCGGTCGGCATGTCGACGCGGATCCTGCCGCACAACTTCACCGAGCTGCTCGAAGCGCAGATCAAGATCCTCAAGAACGAGCCGATGGAGATCTTCCCGGACTTCGCCACCGGTGGGCTGATGGACGTCAGCGAGTACGATGACGGTCTGGGCAAGGTCCGCGTCCGGGCACGGATCGAGGACAAGGACCCCAAGACCATCGTGATCCGCGAGATCCCGCCGACCACCACCACCGAGGCTCTGATCGCGTCGATGGAGCTGGCATCCCAGAAGGGAAAGCTCAAGATCGGCTCGATTGACGACTTCACCACCGACCGCGTCGAGATCGAGGTCGGGCTGCCGCGCGGGGTGTACGCCGACGAGGTCATCCCGCAGCTCTACGCCCACACCGACTGCGAGGTGTCGATCAGCTGCAACATGGTGATGATCAAGGACGACCGGCCGGTCGAGATCGGCGTCTCGGAGGTGCTGTGTTTCCTGACCGACCGGCTGCGCGGCATCATCAGGGCCGAGCTCGAGCTCGAGCTCGGCCGGCTCGAGGACAAAAAACACTGGCTCGATCTGGAGCGGATCTTCATCGAGAATCGCGTCTACAAGCGAATCGAGGACGCGACCACCGCCGAGCAGGTCGTCGGCGAGGTCCGGACCGGGCTCGAGCCCTTCGTCGGCGAGCTCGACCGGGAGGTGACCGACGACGACATCGACCGGCTGCTCAAGATCCCGATCCGGCGGATCTCGCAGTACGACATCGACAAGAACCGGCACGACATCGACGCCACCGTCAAAGCGATCAAGACCGCCCGCGGCAAGCTCCGCAAGCTGACCGACACCACCATCGCCTGGCTCGAGGAGGTGCTCTCCACGTACGGTGACCGCTGGCCGCGGCGCACCGAGATCACGACCTTCGAGACGGTCGACGTGCGGGCCGTCGCGCGGCAGAACCTCAAGATCGCCTACGACCACGAGACCGGGTTCTTCGGCACGGCGGTCAAGGGCGATCGCTTCCAGCTGTCGGTGTCCGAGTACGACAAGATCCTGCTCATCTCGCGCGACGGCAGCTACCGCGTGGTGAGTCCCGAGGAGAAGATCCTGATCCCGGACCAGGTGATCTGGGCCGGTGTTTTCGACCCCGACGAGGGCCGTCGTTTCACGGTCGTTTATCGAACCGGCGAGAAGATCGCTTGGGGAAAGAAGCTGCACATCAAGGCCTTCATCAAGGACCGCGAGTACCGGTTGGTCAAGGACCCCAAAGGCCGCGTCGACCTGCTCATCGAGGGCGACTCGGACGACCTGGTCCACATGGACTTCGTGCCGGCCAAGCGCCAACGAGTACACGAGGCCGACTTCGACCTCGCCGAGCTCGAGTTCAAGGGCGTCACCGCCATCGGCCGCCGCCTCGCGCCCAAACCGGTCGCCAAGCTCAAGAAGATGAAGCGGGGCGACACGCCGCTGCCGGAGACCGCCACGGCCGACGAGAACCGGGAGGATGAGGACCAGCCGGGGCTGTTCGGGGATTCCGGCTAGCTCTCAGCTATCAGCCGTCAGCTGTCAGCTTCTCCGATCCGAAGCGTCTGAATCAGGCTGGTGAGCATACGGCGAATCTCGATGACCTGCGCGATAAGATGATCGTGTTTCTCCTCGGAGATGTAGCTCAGTTCACAGGCAAGCAGGATTTGGTACTCGCACTCGCTGGCCGATCCGGTCGCCATCGTGAGAAACCTGGCAAAATCTCTGTCGGTGCCGCGGCCACATCCTTCGGCTATGTTCGAGGCCACCGAGACGGCAGATCTCCTGAGCTGAGCAGTTAGTCCGAAGCGCTCGTCTGTAGGAAAACCACTCGTGCGCTTGTAGACCTCGATCACGAACAGGTGTGCTTTCTCCCATACCTTGAGGCCACGAAAGTCCTTCAATCACACGCCTCCACACAGTCGACCGTGGACGGAAGAGCTGAAAGCTGATCGCTGACGGCTGACAGCTCGACGCTACGGCTGGACATCCTCCAACAGCTTCAAGAACTCGTCGTACTCCATCGCCTGCCAGCTCTCCGCCGACACCGCGCCCTCGGCGCGCGAGATGACCGACACCTTGTGTGCGGTCTCGACGTCCGGCGCGTCGTAGATGTCCATGAAGTCGTAGGGGCCGAGGATGGCGTAGTGGGCGTACCAGGTCACCTCGGGGCACGCGGTCTGGACCTTCTTGAGCCAGGCCCGGCCCATGGCGCGACGCACCTCTGCGTCGTGGAGAGCCTCCGGCGCGAGACGGGTCATGAGGACGAAACGCGGCATGGTCCACCTCCATGAATTGATTTCCTCCACGATACCTCGAACCGATCCGCAAACAAACCGACCACCGTGAGCTTGCACAACTGCCTCGGAGAACCCACCTTGAGGTTACCTGCACAACCAAGGAGGACACCATGAGGACGATGCGTGCCGCGTTGGTGATGTGCGGCGTGCTGTGCGTCGCCGGAATAGCCACAGGTCAAACCGAGTGGATGGGCGACCCGGACAACCCGGTGATCGGCTTCGAGGATCCCGGGACGTGGGCCCCCGGAGGACCCGGGAACGGCATCGTGGCCATGGTCGGCGAGACCTACCACATGTGGTTCACCGGCACCGACGAGGGCAACTACAACGGCATCGGGATCGGCCACGCCACCTCGCCTGACGGCGTCGAGTGGACCATGGACTCGGCGAACCCGGTCCTGCCGGTCGGGCCCGATGGCGAGTGGGACGACCACTACGTCGTCGGCGGGGCGGTGATTCACGACGGAACCACCTTCCACATGTGGTACACGGGAACATCCGGTTCGTATCAGCCCGAGTACGTTGGTTACGCCACCTCGCAGAACGGCAGCACGTGGACAAAATACGCGAGCAACCCGGTGATCGAGCCCGGACCGCCGGGCTCATGGGACCGCCAGTGGCTGAATGCAACCGCGGTGATCACCGACGGTGAGACGTACAAGATGTGGTACACGGGGAGCTCCGGGTCCGTGGAGGATTCGAAGATCGGGTACGCGGAATCACCGGACGGGCTGGCCTGGACGAAGCACCCGGATCCGGTGCTCGAGTCCGGAGAGTACCCAGGGGCGTGGGAGGTTGGCGTCCTG
>JASFPU010000336.1:0-4441 GCA_050115855.1 Holophagae bacterium | reverse complement strand
CCCGCCTGCTCGGGACCGATACCGAGACGGTGGTTGCGGATCGGCTCGCCGCGGCACGCGACGCCGCCCGGCGCAGCGGCGCTGTGATCGTCGCCAAGGGGTACGGCACGGTGATCGCCGAACCCGACGGGCAGGCCTGGGTCAACCCCACCGGTGACGTCGGTCTGGCGTCGGGCGGCTCGGGCGATGTTCTGACCGGAACGGTCGGCGGCCTGCTGGCGCAGGGTTTCGACCCGGTCCGCGCCGCGCTGGTCGGCTGCTGGTTGCACGGCCGGGCGGGAGAGATCGCGGGCGAGGTCTATCCGGCGGCGGTTCCGGCCGGACGGCTGGCCGGCTGGCTGGCCGATGCCTGGACCGAGCTCGAGGACGGGGATTGAGGGTCCCGGGACGCACCGTGACCGAACCGACCCGCCGGCATCACCGATCGACGATCGCGTCCTCTGCGGCCGCAACCGAGGCGTGCGGCGCCACGCTCGCCACCGAGCTGCGACCGGGCGACGTGGTGCTGCTCGAGGGCGATCTGGCGGCCGGCAAGACGACGCTGGTGCGCGGTCTGGTCCGCGCCCTCGGCGGCGACGGCGACGACGTCGACTCGCCGACCTTCGTTCTGCTCCAAACCTACCCCTGCACGGAGCGCGGCGTGACGTGCGTGCACCACGTCGACCTCTACCGCCTCGGAGAGCACATCGGCGACCTGCGAGAGATCGGCATTGAGGAGGTGCTGTCCGACGCCACGGCGGTGGTCTCGGTCGAGTGGCCGAAGAACGCGTTGGCAACCTGGATCCCGCCGGATGCTCGGGTCTGGCGGATCGTCCTGACCGTCGGCGCCGATGACAGTCGGAAAATCGAGATCACACCCCCCGAAGCGGCGTGAACCGCGACGACGCGACAATCACCTCGCAGGTCCGACCCCACGTCGTGGTGCGCCTCGCGTCGCGGCTGAGTCGGCCGTCAGGTCAGCAGGATGCCACCGTCGACCGGAATCACCGCACCGGTCATCCACGAGGCGGCGTCCGACAGCAGATAGAGCACCATCGAGGCGATGTCACTCGGCCGTCCAACCCGACCGAGCGGGTGCTGGGCCCCCATCGCGGCGACCTGGTCGTCGGTCATCCCACGGGTCGCGTGGATCGGCGTGTCGACCACCGCCGGCATGACCGCGTTGACCCGCACCGTCGGCGCCCACTCGGCAGCCAGGCAGCGGGTCAGGTGGTTGAGCCCGGCCTTCGACACGTTGTACGCCGCCATGCCGGGCAGCGGGTGCTCGGCAAGCGACGACGAGACGTTGACAACGGCGGGCAGTCGCCCCTGCTTGAGCAGGGGTCCGAGGTCGCGGCACAACAGGTACGGCCCGCGCAGGTTGACGTCGAAGGTCTCCTGCCAGGTGTCGAGGTCGGTGTCGTCCAAGGCGGCCATGTGCGCGACGCCCGCATTGTTGACCAGCCCGTCGAGCGCGCCCCAGCGACGCTCGATGACGTCAGCGAGCGCCGCAACAGACGACGGATCGGAGACGTCGCACACGACGCTGACGACGCCGTCGCCGAGCTCGGCGGCGAGCTCGTCGAGCCGCTCGGCGCGGCGCGCCACGAGGCAGACCTCGGCGCCGCCGGCATGCGCCATACGGGCCGTCTCGGCACCGATGCCGCTCGATGCTCCGGTCACGACAATCCTGCGCTTGCGTACATCCATCATGGACCTCCAAGGAGTGGTGCGGCGACCGATGGGGCCTGGGTATCATGGGAAGGCACAGGAGTCCGGACGCCCATGAACCACACCTCTGACGTACAACGGTCGCGCGACAGCGGCATTCCGGCTCGACCGACCCGGCCCGACCGGGGCGGAGCCTGACGTGAGCGGGGCCTGGGTGCTCACGGCACTTCTCGGTCCGCCTCTTGCGGCGCTGCTGGCCGGCCTGCTGCTCGGTCAACGCGACGTCCGCCCGGCGTCAGCCATCGCGCTCAACACCGTGTCGCCGGGGGCCGGGCTGGCGGCGCTCGGCCGCCCGACGCTGGAGGTTGTTCTGTGCGTGCTCATGGCGCAGGCCAGTCTGCTGATCGCCGGCACCATGGGGTCGATCGGCTTCTTCCTGCCGTTCATGGTGGTCGGCGGCGTGTGGGCGTCCGTGCACACGCCATACAGCCCGTTCGAGCTCGCTGCAACGGACCGGCGATCGCCCGGGGACGGCCGACGGGTCGCCCCGGCCGAGCCGGACCGGGAGCCGGACACGACTGCGGCGTCCGCATCTCAGAGCTCCACCTCCGGCCACGACGTCGAGGTCGATAGCGGCTACGCCGTCGAGGTCCGATGCACCGAGTGCGGCGCCGACCTCTCGGTCCCCGTTCTGCACCACATGGCCAGCTGCGAGTTCTGCGGCAGCAACCACCTGGTCGTCGGACGCGAGCAGACGCTTCAACTGACGCTGGTCGACCGGGCGGCGACGGAGGCCGAGCTCAAGGAGGTGCTGCTCGACCACTATCGTTACCAACACTACCTCAAGCTGTTTCGGGCCTCGGTCCCGTTGGTCCAGGTCGGCGCGACCGAGGCGACCTCGACGGGCGTGCTCGTCACCCGCCCGGAGGCGGAGGCCGCCGCAGCTGCCGCCGAGGCCGCCATCACCCGCCGGGCCGACGCGTTCCGCGCCAGGCTCGCGCCGGAGCTCCAGCTCGGCAGAACGCAGCGGTTCCTGTCGCCGTATCGGCACGGCATGGGGACCCTCTATCAAGCGACGTTCGGCCGCCGCAAGACCGACCAGGAGAAAGGGCTCGCGTTCAGAATCGGCACCGTCGAGGCGTCGGCGTCGGCGACAGCGGCGCTGACACTCCCAGAGATGGGAAAGCTGACCTACCTGCGGGCGCTGCGTCCGGCCGCGTCGCGCGGATCCGACGAGCGCGCGCTTGCGCTCGATCTCGACGAGCAGGCGCTCGAGCGCGCATTCGGCAACCTCGACCGGAAGCAGCTCGACCGGACGATGTCGAGCATCCGGCTCGGCTCGCGCTTCTCGCACGAGGTCAACGCCGTGGTCTGGCGCCCGTGGTGGACCGTCGAGGTGTCGGGACCGGGAATTCAGGATCACCTTCTTGTCGACGGCGCCTCGGGCTCGGTGGCGGGCGCCGCACCGATCGTCGACGCGTCTCTGCTCGGCGAGCTACCCGAGTCCGCGCGCGATCCCGGCCGCGGTCTCACGTTCGTCCCTATGGAGTGCCCGACCTGCGGCGACGAGTTTCCGTTCGACACCGACGCGGTACTCCACTTCTGCCACAACTGCCACCGCCTCTGTCGCGTCGACGGGCGCCGCAAGCGGGAGATCGAGTACTCACGCGCCGATGACGACAACCGCCTGTCGAACCTCGTCCCGTTTTGGCTTTTCCCGCTCCAGATCCGAACCGCCAGCGGCGAGCTCGTGACCGACCTCGCCTACTTCAAGGACGGCATCGACGGCACGTTCGACCAGATCGGCGACGATCACCCGATGCGCCAGCACGGGCTCTACGTGCCGGCGATACGCTGCATCAACTCCCGGCTGATGAGTGAGGCGTTCAACCGGTTGTTTCACCACACGATCCGGGCCCGCTACCAGATCCGGCACGAGCGCTACCCGCTCGACACCACGCCGAGGCCGTGGTCGGTGCACATGGACGAGCCCGAGGCGCGGCGGCTGGTGCCTCTGTACCTCGCCAACGCGTTCGACCGCCGCGATCTGGCCCGAGTCAAGGCCCGCCAGGTCACGGACTGGTTGTTCGACGCCACCCAAGAGGTCGAGGGTCGGCTCGTCTACCTGCCGGTTCCCGAGGTCGTGACCAACCCGTTCAGCCGGTATGTCGGGAGATTCCGCGGACAGGCACTGCAAGCGGCCACCGCGGGTGCTGATTGACCGACATGCGCTGTCGCTCTTCCGAAAACCCGGGCAACGGTCGCCGATGACCGGTGCCCGGGTTTTCGGAACTGGGTTATCCTTGACGGACAACGGAGGACTTCTCATGCCTGCCGAGATCTTCACCGACGACTGGGCCACGCTGTGGAACGACGCCATCAACGACAACACCGACTACAAGAAGGCCGCCGCCAAGTGGGAGGGCGCCATCGGGATGATCATGACCGTCGACGGTGACATGGGCATCCCGGAGGAGCGCATCGTCATCGCGGATCTCTGGCACGGCGACTGTCGCAAGGCCTGGGCCGCGACCGCCGACGATCTCGCCGAGGCGCCGTACCACATCAAGGCGAGCCCGGCGACCTGGAAGAGCGTGCTGGCCGGCAAGACCGACCCCATTGTCGGGCTCATGGGCGGCAAGCTCAAGCTCGCCAAGGGAAGCCTGTTCGCCCTGCTGCCGTACGCCAAGGCCGCCAAGGAGCTCGTCAACTCGGCGATCGCCGTCGACACGAGCTATCCGGAGGGCTGGGAGTAGGCTGCCCCGCCTCCGCGTCCGATCCCGTACCCGTA
>JASFPU010000335.1:0-4444 GCA_050115855.1 Holophagae bacterium | reverse complement strand
ACTCCCCATAGACCTTTGGAATGGCGACCCGTTCGCTGCCGAGGCTGACGCGCACGACGATGCGAGCACCTGGTTTGACCTGGTACCCGGGATGCGGCCGCTGCGTTGCGATGGTGCCGGTCGGCACCTCGGTCGAGAACACGCCCGGCTCTTCGACCTCGAGCTGCATTCCGAGGTCGTGGGCGAGGTTGCGGGCATCGTCGACGGTGGCCCCGGCGAGATCGGGAACCGCCATCGCGCCGTGGTGGACGGTGGTCACCAACGCGAACCAGAACACCACGGCCGCGGTGACGAGAAACACCAGCAGGGCAAGCACGCGAGCGACCATCGACGCGCACTGTACCACGCGCCGCCGAGCCCGATCAGCCGCCGAAGAAGAAGTTGTAGACGCTGTTCGGCAGGACCTTCACGATGTCGTTGAAGACCACGACGATCATGAGCAGGATGAGGGCGTAGAAGCCGACCTCGAGGATCCGTTCCTTGACCTTGAACGATAGGTCCCGTCGGATCGCCGACTCGAACGCGATGATGGTCAGATGGCCGCCGTCGAGGATCGGGATCGGCAACAGGTTGAAAATGCCGAGCTGGAGCGAGATCAGGCCCATGAACCAGATCAGCGAGTTGATTCCGCTGCGCGCCGCCTCGCCGGAGATCTGGGCGATGCCGATCGGTCCGGATACCTGTTTCAAAGAGGTCTTGCGGGTCAGCAGCCGGCCGATGATGCGAAAGGTCTCCTCGGTCATCCTCCGGCACTCACTGGCTGCCGTCGTGAATGCCTTGAGCGGGCCCAAGCGTTCGAGGGTGGAGGGGGGAATCAGCGGCACGCCGATCTTTCCTGCACCCTCGTCACCGCGAGGTGTCGCGTGCACGGTCAGCTCGGCACCGTTCCGCAGCACGTCGAGGGTGATCTCTTCTCCGGCGTGGGGCGAAATCAACCGCATCAGGTCGTAGAACTGGCTCACCGGTTCGCCGTTGACCGCGACGACGCGGTCGCCGGGCCGGAGCCCGGCCGAGCTCGCCGGGCTGCCGGCGGGGACCTGGACCAGAACCGGCTCGACCGGTGGCTGGAGTCCCGAGTAGCCGAAACCGTACCGGGTCACCGATTCGGGAACCATTCGTACCTGATGGCGGTGGCCGTGACGTTCGACATCGAGCACGACCTGGTGGCCGGCCGAGGTCGCGATCGTGGTCTCGAGCTCCTGCCACTCGGCGACCGGATCGCCGTCGACCGCCACGATCAGATCACCCACCTCGAGGTCGGCGTCGGCTGCGGGGGAACCCGGCTCGATCCAGCCGACAACCGGCGGCTGGCTGCGGAAGGCCGGCGTTTCGATACCGATCATGTACGCGACACCGACGAAGAACACTGCACCGATGATGTTGGTGACCGGACCGGCGAGCAGAATCAGAGCGCGTTGCCAACGGGGCAGCAGCTCGCTGTCGGGAGTGTCGGAGCCGACGACGTCCGACTCATCCGGGCCGAGGCCGGGAATCCGGACGTAGCCGCCCAGTGGGACCAGAGACAGGCGGTAGTCGGTGCCGCCGCGTTCGATGCCCCATATCCGGCGGCCGAAACCGACCGAGAAGACCTCGACCGGAGCGCCGAGCAGACGGGCCATGGCGAAGTGACCCGCTTCGTGGATCACGACCAGGACACCGATGACGACGATGAATGCGGCGAGACTCAACAACATCAGCTACTCGCAACCCTCCCCCTGCGCGTCGGCATCGAGCGTCCCTCGGTCGCGAGGCTCGTCGGGTCGATCACCCGATCAGTCCGGTAGCGAGCAGGTAACCGAGCACCGGCGGCGCGGCGTACAGCAGGCTGTCGGTCCGGTCGAAGGCGCCGCCGTGGCCGGGGATCAAGGTTGACGAGTCCTTGACCCGGGTGTCGCGCTTGATCATCGACTCGACGAGGTCGCCGACCGGGGCGGCGACCGCGAGAATGACGGCGAGCGCCGTGATGTGGGACCACGAGAACGGCAGATCGAGGATCGCTGTCGCGGCTGCCGCGGCCGCCAGCGTGGCGACAACTCCGCCGGCGAGCCCCTCCCAGGTCTTGTTCGGGCTGAGTCGCGGCGACATCTTGTGCCGGCCGAGATGGGATCCGACATAGTACGCCCCGGAGTCGCCGATCCAGATCGAGACCAGGAAGAAGAACAGCAGCCGGACGCCGAGGGTGCCGTCGTCGGGCAGGATTCGGAGCCAGCCGAGACACGCGCCGCAGCAGCCGACATAGAGCACGACAAACGTCCCGACAGCGGAGGCCGCCAAGCCGCCGTCGGGCGCGCGCGGGTGGGTCATCTGGACGGTCGGCAGAGCCAGCACGACGACGATCGCAGCGACTGCCAAGCCGGCGATGCCCTGCACCCAGGCGGCGATCAGCAGCGCGGCGAGCAGCACCAGAGGCAACCAGCGACCGACCGCCAGACCGGCGCCGCGCGCCATGGTGAGCATCTCGTCGGCGGCCGTGACGACGACGGCGCCGAGCACGACCAAGAACACCGCCTCCGGAAGCCACCAGATGGCGGCGGCGAGGATCGGAATCGCGACGGCCGCGAACCCCTCACGCGCGCCCACGGTCGTCCCCGGGCGGTGTGAACACGCCCGCCGGTTGCGGCAAGCCGCCGAATCGCCGCTCACGTCGCTGATAGGCGAGCAGCGCTTTGAGCAGCTCCTCGCTGTTGAAATCGGGCCACAGCACCGGTGAGAAATAGATTTCGGAGTAGGCCACCTGCCACAGCATGAAGTTGGAGATCCGCTGCTCGCCCGAGGTTCGAATCAGGAGGTCCGGGTCGGGCTGGCCCGCCGTCGTCAGGTGTCGTTCGATCCAGGCCTCGTCGAGATCAGCCGGCTGCCGCCGGCCGGCGGCAGCGGCCTCGACCGCGAGTCGGACGGCGTCGGTCAGCTCCTGGCGGCCCGAGTAGTTGAGCGCGATTTGGATCAACGGCCCGGTGCACGCGGCGGTCGCGTCGACCGCTCGATCGAGCTCGCGTCGCACCGAGCTGTCGAGCTGGTCGATGCGGCCGATCGGCCGGAACCGGAGGTTGTGCTTCAGGAATGTACCGAGCTCACGCTTGATGTACTCCTTGAGCAGTCCCATCAGAGTCAGCACCTCGTGACGCGGTCGCTTCCAGTTCTCGGTCGAGAACGCGTACAGCGTCACGACGCCGATACCGAGCCGGGCGGTGGTCTCGACGGTCTCCCGAACCGCGCCGATCCCGGCCCGGTGGCCCTCGACCCTGGGCAGCTTCCTGGCGGTGGCCCAGCGGCCGTTCCCGTCCATGATGATGGCGACGTGACTGGGCAGGCGACCCGGCTCGATCTGCTCGAGCACGGCTCGGGCGGGGCTGCCCGGTGCGGCGATGTCATCGAGCGGTTGCATCACGTCGACTCCGAGGGAGCGGCAGTCTACCACAGAGGTCAGGGGCGTCTGGGCGCTGCCGGACCCTCCGGTGAAACGAGATTTTCGGTGCGTCGGTAATAGACACGCTCGAGCGTCAGACCGCGCGCCGGTGCGGTCGGCAGCGGCGCGCCCGGCGATGGCGATTCGATGAGCTGCGACAGATCTGCGATCGACAGGGCTCCCGCACCGACCGCCAACAGGGCGCCGACCATCCGGCGCACCTGGTAGCGGACGAAGCCGTCGCCGAAGACGTCCAGATCGAGGCCGTTCGACCGCCACCGACAGTCGATCCGAAAGACGGTTCGGACCGCACCGCGGCGGGCGGCATCGGGAACCGTGAACGACGACCAGTCACGCCGACCCGGCAGCAGCCGGCAGGCGGCCTCGACGACCTCCGGTCGACGGGGCAGGCGATCGAAGAACGCCCGCATGTCGCGCCACGGCAGCGCCGACGGTGGCCATCTGAGGCGGTAGGCGTAGTGCTTGCCGACGGCACTGGTGCGGGCGTGGAACGTGTCGCCGACCGCAATCGCCGAGCGAACCCGGACGTCGGGCGCCAGGCGCGCGTTGAGGATCTTCGGCACGATCGAGGTCGGGATCGCCACCGGCAGATCGACGTGAGCGACCTGTCCGGCGGCGTGGACCCCGGCGTCGGTCCGGCCCGCGCCGATCACCGCCAGCCGACGGCCGCCGGTGAGCTCCATGACGGCGCGCTCGATCTCGCCCTGCACGGTTCGCGCCGCCGGTTGTCGTTGCCAGCCGGAGAACGAACGTCCGAGATAGGCGATCGTCAGCTTGGTGCGGCACGCCATCGACGGTATCCTCGCACGGGTCGGACAGGGAGACCAGAGATGGGGCTATCCACATCGGTAATCATCGCGGCGGTGGTCGGCGCCGGCAGCCTGGTGTCGCCCGAGGTTGGCCATTTTCCCGGCAGCTTCTTCGACACGCGCGCCAAACAGCCGCTCCAGCGGCGGGCGATGGAGAGCTGGCCGGGACCGGCCCAGCTCGTCGAGCGGTGGCGCACGGGTGAACTCA
>JASFPU010000334.1:0-4463 GCA_050115855.1 Holophagae bacterium | reverse complement strand
TCCCCCCGCGGGGGTTTTGGAGTACGCACAATGTCCGAACAGAACCGCATCATCGAGGACTTCGCCAACCGGGAGTACGAGCACGGCTTCGTCACCGAGATCGAGCAGGACACGCTGCCGCCCGGCCTCGACGAGGATGTCGTCCGTGCGATCTCGGCCAAGAAGCACGAACCGGAGTGGATGACCGAGTGGCGCCTCAAGGCCTACCGGCACTGGTTGACGATGACCGAGCCGACCTGGCCCAACGTGACGTACCCGACGATCGACTATCAGGCGATCTCCTACTTCTCGGCGCCGACAAAGAAGCAGCTCGACAGCCTCGACGAGGTCGACCCCGAGATCCTCGCCACCTATGACAAGCTCGGCATTCCGCTCGACGAGCAGAAGGTCCTGGCCGGGGTCGCGGTCGACGCCGTGTTCGACAGCGTCTCGGTCGCCACCACGTTCAAGGAGAAGCTCGCCGAGCTCGGCATCATCTTCTGCTCGTTCTCCGAGGCGCTCCAGAAACACCCGGAGCTGGTCAAGAAGTACCTCGGCTCGGTCGTCCCCTACACCGACAACTTCTTCGCCACGCTGAACTCCGCCGTCTTCTCCGACGGCTCGTTCGTCTTCGTGCCCAAGGGTGTCCGCTGCCCGATGGAGCTCAGCACCTACTTCCGGATCAACGCCCAGAACACCGGTCAGTTCGAGCGCACGCTGATCGTCGCCGAGGAGGGGGCATACGTCAGCTACCTCGAGGGTTGCACGGCGCCGCAGCGCGATGAGAACCAGCTGCACGCCGCGGTGGTCGAGCTCGTCGCCCTGCCCGGCGCCGAGATCAAGTACTCGACGGTGCAGAACTGGTACCCCGGCGACAAGAAGACCGGCGAGGGCGGGATTTACAACTTCGTCACCAAGCGTGGGCTGTGCGAGGACAGGGCCAAGATCTCCTGGACCCAGGTCGAGACCGGCTCGGCGATCACCTGGAAGTACCCGAGCGTGATCCTCAGAGGTGACAAGTCGGTGGGCGAGTTCTACTCGGTGGCCCTGACGTCGGGCTTCCAGCAGGCCGACACCGGCACCAAGATGATCCACCTCGGCAACGACACGCGCTCGACCATCATCTCCAAGGGGATCTCCGCCGGCCGGGGCCAGAACACCTACCGCGGCCAGGTCAAGGTCGCCAAGCGGGCGCAGAACGCGCGCAACTTCTCCCAGTGCGACTCGATGCTGATCGGCGACCGCTGCGGCGCCCACACCTTCCCCTACATCGAGATCTCGAACCCGACCGCGCAGATGGAGCACGAGGCCACGACCTCGAAGATCGGCGAGGACCAGATCTTCTACTGCAACCAGCGCGGCATCGACACCGAGGACGCCGTGTCGATGATCGTCAACGGCTTCTGCAAGCAGGTCTTCAAGGAGCTGCCGATGGAGTTCGCCGTGGAAGCTCAGAAGCTCCTCGGAGTGAGTCTCGAGGGAAGCGTCGGCTGAAAACCAGTTCTTTTTCTGGCCACCGGTTTCGCGCGAAACGGGTGGCCAGAAAAGGAAAGAACGGAACAACCCAGAAGGACATCGAAATGCTGAAATTGAACAACCTCCACGTATCCGTCGACGGCACCGAGATCCTCAAGGGCATCGACCTCGAGGTCGGGGCCGGCGAGGTGCACGCCATCATGGGGCCCAACGGCTCGGGCAAGAGCACGCTCGCCAGCGTGCTCGCCGGACGCGAGGAGTACGAGATCACCGACGGTGACATCCTCTACAACGGCGACGATCTGGCCGAGCTGGACGCCGAGACGAGGGCGCGCGAAGGCCTGTTCCTGGCCTTCCAGTACCCGGTCGAGATCCCGGGCGTGTCCAACACGTACTTCCTGCGCTCGGCGCTCAACGCGATCCGCACGCATCGGGGCGAGGACCCGCTCGACGCCATGGACTTCCTCGAGCTGATCAAGGAAAGGGCCAAGCTGGTCAGGCTCGACGAGAAGCTGCTCAAACGGCCGGTCAACGAAGGCTTTTCGGGCGGCGAGAAGAAGCGCAACGAGATCTTCCACATGGCGGTTCTCGAGCCGAAGCTCGCGATTCTCGACGAGACCGATTCCGGGCTCGACATCGACGCCCTCAAGGTCGTCGCCGACGGCGTCAACGCGCTGCGCGACGGGCAGCGGGCCTTCGTCGTGATCACCCACTATCAGCGTTTGCTCAACTACATCGTTCCCGATTTCGTCCACGTCCTCAAGGACGGCCGGATCGTGCGCTCGGGCGACCGCCAGCTCGCCCTCGATCTCGAGGACCAGGGTTACGAGTGGCTCGAGGGCGAGCCGGTCGGCGCCGGAGCGTGAGGAGGCCCTGATGACCACCTCGACCGCAACTCCCACCGGCTTTCTCGACGGCCTCGCCGCCGGCATCGGCAGCATTGCCCGCGAGCCCGATGCCGTGGTCGCCCGGCGGCTCGAAGCGAGTCGCTCGTTCGCCGCAGCCGGACTGCCGACGCCGAGGCAGGAGGCGTGGCGGTTCACCAACCTCAAGACGCTCGCCGCGACACCGCACGCCGCGGCCGCCCCCGCGAGCGCCGACATCGGTGCGTGGGCGTTCTCGAACAGCCATCGGCTGGTCATGGTCAACGGCCGGTTCTCCGCCGGTCTTTCCGACCTCGACGGCCTGCCATCGGGCGCGACGCTGCGGCCGCTGGCCGACGCTCTGGCCGACGAACCCGATCAGGTGCTCGCGGTGCTCGGCCGGGACGTCGACGTCGAGCGACACCCGTTCGCCGCGCTCAACACCGCCGGCTTCACCGACGGCGTCTTCCTCCACCTCGAGTCGGGCACGGTGGTCGACCGCCCGATCCACCTGCTCCACGTCTCGGTGGGCGCGGACATGCCGACCTGGTCGGCGCCTCGGATTGTCGTCGTCGCCGAGTCCACGTCTCAGGCGACCATCGTCGAGCACTACGTCGGCACGGGCGGCGAGACTTTGACCGTCCCGGTGACGGAGTTCCGCCTCGCGGCCGGCGCCAACATCCGCCACTGCCGTTTGCAGGAGGAGAGCCCGACCGCTCGGCACATCGCTCTCCAGACCTCTCGCCAGGACTGCGACAGCCGGCTCGACTCGGTGGCCCTTAACGTCGGCGCTGCGCTGATGCGGACCGACATCGACGCGGTGCTGGCCGAGCCGGGCTGCCACGCGTCGCTCGACGGGCTGTACCTGGTCGAGGACCACCAGCACACCGACACCCACCTCGACGTGCGCCACGCGGCACCCCACTGCACCAGCCACGAGCTCTACAAGGGCATCCTCGACGGATCGTCCCGAGGAGTCTTCAACGGGCGCATCATCGTCGATCAGGACGCCCAGAAGACCGACGCCATCCAGTCCAACCGCAACCTGCTGTTGTCGAGCGGGGCGCTGGTCAACTCGAACCCCCAGCTCGAGATCTTCGCCGACGACGTGCGGTGCACCCACGGATCCACCGTCGGCCGGCTCGACGACGAGGCGGTGTTCTACCTCCGGTCGCGGGGGATCGACCGCCCGACCGCCGAGAGCATGTTGACCTACGCATTCGCCGCCGAGATCGTCGATCTCGTTCCGGTCGACGAGGTGCGCGAGCGCCTCGAGCAGCATCTGGTGTCCCGCCTCCCCCAGGGCGAGGCGGCGCGCGAGGCGTTCTGATGTCTTCGACCGCGGTCGCCGCCGGTCATGCGCTCGATGTCGAGCGCATCCGCGCCGACTTCCCGGCACTCCACCAGGAGGCGCACGGCCGGCCGCTGGTCTACCTCGACAACGCGGCGACCACTCAAAAGCCGCGCCAGGTGATCGAGGCGGTGACCGGTTTCTACGAGCGCGACTGCGCCAACGTCCACCGCGGCGTCCACACCCTGTCGCAGCGTGCGACGGTCGCCTATGAGCAGGCCCGGACGACGATCAAGGCTCACCTCGGCGCCGACGACAGCCGGGAGATCGTGTTCACCCGCGGTACCACCGAGGCGATCAACCTGGTCGCCAGCTCGTTCGTCCGGCCGCGGCTCGAGCCGGGCGACGAGATTCTGATCACCGGCATGGAGCACCACTCCAACATCGTGCCGTGGCAGCTGCTGTGCGAAGAGCGCGGTGCGGTGCTCAAGGTGGTGGAGATCACCGACAGCGGCGAGCTCGAGCTCGACCGCTACGAAGAGGCGCTTTCCGACCGGACCAGGCTGGTCGGCGTGGTGCACGTGTCCAACGCACTGGGCACCGTCAATCCGGTGCGGCAGATGATCGAGATGGCGCACGAGCGAGGTGTTCCGGTCCTCGTCGACGGCGCCCAGGCGGTACCGCACGGCCGGGTCGACGTGCGCGACCTCGACTGCGACTTCTATGCCTTCTCCGGCCACAAGGTCTACGGCCCGAGCGGCATCGGTGCGCTCTACGGCAAGCGCGAGCACCTGCTCCAGATGGCGCCCTACCAGGGCGGCGGCGACATGATCCTGTCGGTGACCTTCGACAAG